>JAGQQT010000367.1 GCA_020426065.1 Planctomycetaceae bacterium
CTCGGGCTTTTTATAGTCGCCGAACTGGTCCCGTGGGAGCAGCACATACTGTGCACCGTAATCGTTGGGAGAGAACAACGCTCCTTCCGATCCGACAACCAGCGAACCACTGCTGGGGACATTTTCATTTTTGATAATATCCAGCTCAGGACGACGACCTCCATCATACCAGTACAGCGTGACGGCAGGACGGGTGTCCGTTGCAGCAAACTGGAAGGTAATTTTGGAGGACTTGGGATAGGTTTCGTTTTCCACGATTCCGGTGGATTCTGCCACCACCGAAACCGGATCGAACAGATCCAGTGCCATCACCACCATGTTGGCGGTATGGCAGGCCATATCACCCAAAGCGCCGGTGCCGAAATCCAGCCAGCCGCGCCACTTGAACGGATGATATGCTGCATTATAGGGGCGATAAGGTGCTGGCCCGAGGAACAGATCCCAATTGAGGGAATCGGGCGGAGTGGCTTCGCCCTGGGGACGACCTTCACCCTGTGGCCAGACCGGACGATTCGTCCAGACATGCACTTCCTTGGGGGTACCAATTGCACCTGCCCGCAGAACTTCCACACCTTCACGCAGACCAGTTTCGGCAGTCCCCTGGTTTCCCATCTGGGTAGCCACGCCTTTATCGTTGGCAATCTGACGGAGTGTACGGGCTTCATGAACGGACCAGGTCAGAGGCTTCTGACAGAAGCAGTGCTTGCCCATTCGCATGGCCATGGCAGATGCCGGGGCGTGACTGTGATCTGGCGTACTGACGGTGACCGCATCAATCTTGTCCCCCAGCTCATTCAGCATTTCCCGGTAGTCGGCAAATTTGGCCGCATCCGGATATCGGCGGGACTTCTTGTCGAGACGCTCGCCATCGATATCACACAGGGCAACCACGTTTCCAAAACGCCCAGCAGAATCCGTATCACTCGAACCTTTACCTTCCACCCCAATACAGGCAAAGTTCAGCTTTTCATTCGGGCTGTTGCTCAGTGCAGTTCGCGGTGCACCAGCAACCCAGTAGGCTGCCCCCACTGCGGCAGAGGTTTTCATGAAATCGCGACGCGAATTGGACATTGACATAGATGACCACCTTTTCAGAACTGTTGTTATCTGCTAGAAATTTGGAATTCCTCTCTGAGTGAACTGTGGAATTCGCACACAATCATATCAAACTTTCCATATCCAATAGAAGTCTCCGGAATGTGATCCCCCCAATTTTCTGGGTCTTTTGGACTGCCCGCAACGCCTGTCTCGCATCTGTCTCCTGTTCTGTGTATGTTCTGGCATCGCGAAACCCCAGACCATGCTGGATTCATTCGAGGAACCAATATGCCGAAACACCTTTGCGCTTGTGCACTTCTTTCCCTTGTCACGCTGTTGAATTTCGTCGGATGCGATACCCCTGCTCCACCACCAGCCAACACAACAGATAGTTCACCCAGCGTTCCGGAGCCTGAACCTGCTCCAGCACCCGATCCGCCACCGGTTCAGGACGAAGCAGCTGTCGCCCGCCTGAAAGAGCTGGACTGCAAACTTGTGATCGACGGCAACAACTACGTTACCAGCGTCGACTTCACCGGGACACAGGGTTCCGATGCGGACCTGGCAGTACTGAAAGGACTGCCACTTCTGAAGCAGCTGTACCTGTTTGGGCCGAACTTCACCAATAAAGGAATGGCCGATGTCGCAGCGCTCACCTCTTTGCAGATGTTGTCACTGGAAAAAGCACTCTTCAGCGACGAAGGACTTCAGGGAATTGCGGGCATGACCTGGCTGACAGCTCTGCGACTTCGCCAGACGGATATTTCCAATGATGGGCTCAAACACCTGGCCGATCTCGACAAACTCCGGGAACTCGACCTCCGCTTCACCAACATCACCGATGATGGCCTGCCTCATCTGAAAGAACTGGCAGCGGTCGACAATATCAAACTCGAACGGACCAACGTCACCGATGTTGGAGCCAAAGTTCTGGCCGAAATCCCCACCCTCAGAAGAGTGAACCTGAACCTCACCGTCGTTTCCAACGAAGGAGTCATCGCGCTGGCTCAGAATGAGAACCTGCAGGGCCTGGAAGTTGATGACACCTCCATCGATGATGCCGCCCTGGAGCCGCTGGGCAAGCTCAAAAAACTCGATACGCTCCACCTGCGTCGCGATAATGTAGGTGATGAAGGTTATGCCTATCTCGAAAACTCCCCCGTTCTCAAAACACTGCGGATTCGTGATACCGTGATTAACGATGCCGGTTGCAAGTCGCTGGCCACTCTGGCCAACCTCGAAGTGCTCGAGCTGAATGAAACCATCATCGGCGATGAGGGATTGGCTCATCTCAAGTCCCTCAGCAAACTGAAAGTTCTCGAACTGTGGTTTACCCGCATCTCTAATGCCGGCCTGGCCCACCTGAACGAGATGACGGACCTGGTGGAACTGAATCTGGAGGACACTCAGATCAACGATGAGGGGATCGCTCACCTGGCGGGCCTGAAAAACCTGCAGCAACTCAACCTCAAACTGACCAAAGTCAGCGATGAGGGCCTGAAGCAACTGCACGGCTTGAGTCAACTCAAGTTACTGAGCGTGGGAAACACCCAGGTTACCGAAGAAGGAATCGCCGCCATCAAAGCCGCCATCCCCGGCCTGGTCGTTAAAGGCTACTAGAAACCTCTCGCAACCAAAGTAAAAGGAGCGACCAAAACACCATCGGTCGCTCCTTTCGCCTTCAAAGCAGCAATTCCCCGAATCACTCAACTTCGAGGCTGGAGTTAAGCAGCCTGAGCAAAAGAGGCTCGGCTGTTTTCAGGGAAATCGTCAAGCGGGTTTCCGTGCCAGATGATTCCGCAGCGTCCACCTCATTAAGAGCACCGATGATTGCATCCATCACTTCTGCATTCGGGGACGGATCCTCTCCATTCACATCTCGCAGCATGCTGGCCAGTGTGACGGGCAGAACACGCATTGTTTGTGCAATCCTTTCCTGATTGTCGGAACTCAGAGCATGGGCTGCATAAACATCTTGAGTGGGCGTAAGATTTTCTTGTGCTGTTGAAATTCGGCAACAGCGAAATCCAAACTTATCATCGCTGATCAGAAGATTCCCGATGATCCTCACACGCTGTGCATTCAGTCCTTCTGCGTCCTTCAGAACCTGAACTACTGGAGGGAACCGTTTGCTCCTTCATCAGTTTCAGGAATAGCCTCAATCCTGGGGCTTAACCGTTTGAGCATGATGATCACATCGTTCGCCGACTCAGGTTGTGAGTCAAAAGCAGTCGGACGCTTCTCACTGTTTTCGGCGAAACAGATTCGGAGTGTGTCTCCCTCAAGATCATAGATACCAAGTTTCGTGCGTCCACCTTCAGTGATGTCAATTGATTTGGGCTTGCTCTGAGGATTGAGTGTGTAATTGGAAACAGTCTTGCGCTCGCCCATCTCGGTGGTCAGTGTATTCTGGTCAAATACGAAGCGAAGATTCTTGAGCATCTCCTGCGGTGCGATTCTGCCACTGTCCTCGGAATAGGTCACTTGCCAGGTGCCTTGAATCCGTTCCTGGTCTGAGCCTTTTTGAGGCTCTTCCGTTTTGGACATTTGGCCCTTCATCATTTTGGCGATCAAGTTGTTGATCTGTTCATCAGCCCAATCTGATTCAGCTTCTGTTGTGGTCCTGGTTAGTTCCACAATCTGAATCAGTGTTCGAATGTCAAAAGCAGTGACAGGTGCAGTCAGTGCAGGTTCTTCATCTGCGTTTGTCATCCGACGTTTTTTCGACAAAACTACTCGACAGGAATTTTCACCTATGTGATGCAGATGAACTTTGGTCTCCAGCAATTCAGTGTTGGAAAGGTAAGTCTTTTCAGTGAAAGTCACCAGCGGCATACCAGGGAAGGAATTGACCACTTCGGTTAAAGGTGAAGCGATCGATAGTTCTCCGATCTGGCGACGGGTTTCCTGCTGGAGCAGTTTTTCAGGGGTGTCCAGAGTTTTCGAGCTCTGCTCCACTAATGCTCCAAACATGGGATACTTCGCAACATAAAATGTTCTGATTGCAGTACGAACGTCTTCCAGGGGGATTTCGGTATTCAGGTCAATTAAAACTCGGTCTTGACCGGCCTGCTTCTGTTTCTCCCACAGTTCGTTGTTCCGGATGAGCTTTGTTTCAAATTCTGGTAAGTCAAATTCGATCACTTTCATCTGACCAACATGATAGAACATGGAGAAGTCGACCTGGCCTGCATAGAGCTCAGGTGCCTCGAACCAGACCGTTCCTTTGAACCGCTCCTCTTTCCGATCGAAATCAAGTTTGATTTTGGTGATGTACTCAGGCTGAATGATTGAGACATAACCATGCCGTTGACTTGGTTCCATGGCTTTATGAAGTTCCTGCGGTTTGGGAGTTGGCTCAGTCAGTTGCCGGAAAGCAAGCGGGGCGGGTGAGTCCTCTTCTGGAGAACTCTTTCCGGAAGCAGACATCAACAGGAACCATGAAAGAGGAGTTCCCTGAATCGTTTCAATACTCTCCCCTCTGCTGACTTTTTCCCATTGTTCGTTGGGAATTCCTGCAGCGTAGCTGAGAGCCACCGACAGTTCTTCTTCAAACTTCTCCCGGTGTTGACGGGTCTGAAAGAAGTTTTCCTCCAGATCTGATGACAACTCCAGTTTGCTTCCCGAGTCCGACTGCTTTTCTCGAATAGAACTGTCAGTGGATTGGGGAAGATCCGTTCTCGCTGC
>JAGQQT010000368.1 GCA_020426065.1 Planctomycetaceae bacterium
CAAACCTGACAACCGATAAACAGGCCAGTAAAACAGGGTCGCTTCTATGAGATGAGTCAACCCGCAGCAAAAGATGAATGCTCCAAACAGCAGTGCGATTCGCTTGTCGATCAAGTCCCGCCTGCGCGAAGTGAGCAACACAATGATGATGGGGATCGCCATGTAGGCCAGCCAGATCATCAGGTCTGAACCGATATGCAGCCATCCCCAGAAAGGTTCCCGCTGCCAGGCATTTCCGCAGAACCAGCGTGCGGGAAACCCCGTTGTGTCAAAGATGGAATTCAGAAAACCCATATCTCATCCACCAAAACTAATGTAAGTTTGAAAGGAGGTCAGGCAGCTTGAACGATCAGGAACCACAACAGTCGCTCAACTGCCGAAACAAAAATCAATCTTCCGTGATTCAACGTGACGAAAAGAGAGTCGATAAATTGTGCACAAAGATTTTCATAATTTCATTCTCTCCTCTCACTACAGGCATTTAATCTAACAATAGGCCTCTGGGTTATCTCTCCGCCTCATTTTCATTTGCTCTGTTGGCACGATGTTTGCCACTGCTTCCATCGTGAGCATTCAAGCTCGTTTCAGATCAAGTCTTTTGAAGGAGGATGACCATGAGTAAATTCATACTTTCGTTGACTGCAGTTGCGACACTTTGTGCAGCAGGCTCTACTCAGGCGGAGTCCCATCATTACGTTTCTTCTGCCAAAATGATTGGACAACCGATCTACGGAACTCAGCAGGAACGGTTGGCCGACGTGAATTCCATTGTGATCAACAAAGATGGGACTCCACTGTTTGTTGTTGCCGGTGTTGGCGGCGTGGCTGGTATCGGTGAGTCTGAAGTCGCCATTCCCTGGAGTGCGATCAAATGTGACACAAAGATGAAAGATGAACAGTTGGAGTGCCACCTGTCTGTGCCGATGACCAGTAAACAGTTTGAGAATGCTCCCAAACTGGAGGCAGCAGAATACGCTGAACTGTATGATGAGGCCTGGTTGCAGAAAAATGCCCATTTTTATGCAGCGGAAGCCCCTCGGGATGTGGCCCAGACCAAAGACACAATTTGTGTGTCGAGTTGTACTGGCGCAGACGTTCAAACCGTGGGCAAGAATAAACCTGTGGCGACAGTGGAAAGTCTGGCCTATGATACAGCCACTGGCAAATTTGAATATCTGATCATCGGATATGGGGGAACAGTAGGAATCGGTCGTAAGTACACGGCTGTTCCGATGGAAAACATTCAGGTTAAGACCGATGAGAATGAATGTGTCTGCCACATTCATTTGACCGAGGAACAACTGGAAAAACAACCGGTTGTGACTCCAGCAAATCTGCCTGAACTGGAACTGGAATCTGTACGTGAGAAACTGGAACTGACCCAAACTGTGAACTGATCGATCGACACTACTTAGGGGTTCGTGAGGACCGGGTTCTATAACCCGGTCCTTTTTTATTTGTTCTGAACCAGTTAACTCCTGAACTACAGATTCACATTGATGAGCTGAATAGTATTTCAGAGATTCGTACTGATCTGAATACACCAGTTTCTGGCAGAAAGCCCCGGAAATTCGGTGTATTTTTATCGTGTTGAGAACTGGTGCAGTCCTGGCACGCAATGACTGGAAGCGTAAATGACTGGTAGCGTACACGAATCGCTTGAGAGCTGGAGTTCCCATCACACATCTTCCATGGCTGTTTGCAGGTGTACTCCTCAGTCAATTGATAGACCCGAAGAGTAATAACTAATCTACCCCACTCTCTGGGGTTCAATCAGCCGCCATGGATGATTGCTGGATTCTTGTCGAATTCGACAGAATCGTGTCGAAATGATACATTCTGCAAAGTGTGTTGGCCAGTCCCTAAAGCCAGATTTGCAACAAAACGCTCCATCCAGACAGGATCCTATGGAACAACCATGCTTGAATATTTATCTGTGCTATGGCGATGACAAAAAACGCCCTGTTTTGGAAGAGATGATTCGAGCGTTGGATCACCTGGTCGGCTTTTCGACAGCCCTGGGGAGATCCCTGATCGACGCCTGTCGCGAAACCCCACCCGATCTGCTGATTTCTGCCGTCGATTTACCAGACATGAACGGGATCGACGCACTCATTGAATGCAGCCAGCCGGATCCGATCCCTGCGATTATCGTCTCCAGGAATTCCTCAGAAGAGCGTGTTCTGCACGCATTGGAAGATCATGTGATGGCCTACCTGACCGAGCCGATCTCCATGGAAGATCTGGAGCCAAGCATTATCCTGGTCAACAACCGCTTTGCAGAGTTCAAAAGACTCTATCAGGAAAACCAGGAATTGAAAGCGGCGTTGGAATCCCGAAAATGGGTTGAGCGGGCCAAGGGGATTCTCATGATGAATAAAGAACTGAGTGAGGCGGATGCTTATCGAATGCTGCAGCGGATGGCGACGGATCGTCGGGAAAAGATCGGAATTATCGCCCGGCTGTTTGTGGAATCGGGTGGCTCATTGAATGACTGAGAGAATCTGGTGCAAAAATGAAACCGACCGGATCAACACAATCGCTGGGTTGATCCGGTCGGTTTGTGACGACTACCGTCGTACTAAACTCTTACGCTTCGTCCAAACAGCAGGCTGATCACAAACAGCACGATGAAGACGAAGAACAGAACCTGTGCAATCGACATCGAGGTTCCAGCAACTCCACCGAATCCCAGAACAGCAGCAATCAATGCGATCACCAGAAATGTCAGTGCCCAACTTAACATGATACTCTCCCCTTGTAAGTGAAATTATTGAAGTCAACTTCTCTTTGGTTTTATGCAACTGCTTCCAGGTCGTAAGGCAAGCTCATTTTGTAGCGAGCAGCCGTTCGAGGAAGTGTTCGATATCCCCGCCTTCGTTGTTTCTCAGTTTCAGACCATGTTGCCTGAATCTTTCGGCACGCCGCCCGAATCTCTTGTGGAGAAGGAATATAGGCAGGGATGTTGTAGTTACTCTGATCACTTGTTGTGTGATACTCAGCCAGCATTTTTATTCTCCTGATAGCGAGTCATTGTTGACGGGAAATAACATTTGCAACTGGAATGCCAATGCATCGAATCAACGCCCACTTTTTCAGAAATTCTCAACAAGATCACACAACCCTATTCCCGATAACATGTTACAAGCAAAGCAAATTTTGAAGCGTCACCTGTTTTCAGACTTTCAAGTCTGCGACATGGATTTATGAACCACTGAGACCAGGTGATTCTGGATTCGCTTTCGACCATGTTGAGCGAAAAACTGCCAGCCCGTTATCACATCATAAATGATCGATTGGAATCACCGATTTCCCAGCTGGCAGAGACTTCATGTTCACTCAATTTGCAAGACCTGGCAGACTCGGTCCATCGCTCTCTGTGTGCTGCTGGAAGGCCAGGAACACCCAATCCCGATACATTAATGAAAGCCCAACATGAATCTACCGGACAGACTCCTCGCAGCTCGATTGCTGCCCTTGCATAGTTATCAACGGAGATGTGCAGCGCGCATAAAAAAAGGGTGACAGGAATCTGTCACCCTTTTGATTTCCACTCTGCTTTTAATACCAGCTTCTTCTCCGGTTTTGTGCAGCTGAGATAAGCAGTACCACAATGGCACCCACCAGGGATCCCACGAAACCGGTTGGCTGCAGCGGGTCTCCGCCCCGTAAGATGTAAGTTACAAACCCACCCAGGAAAGAACCCGCTACTCCCAGCAGAATTGTGGAAAGAAAACCCATTGCCTGCCGACCGGGAACCAGCAGTCGTGCCAACGCTCCCACTGCTAAACCAAACAAACTCCAGATGATCAACGCCATGAGCAAGTCCATGATCTCCCCCTTTGAATTGAGTGTCGGGATAACGCAACTGCTACCGATTACCAGTTAATCCATAGCTGCGATTTCCTCTGCCGTACTGACATCGTGCCCTTCACGACGCAGATGATCGATGATGATCTCTGCGTTTTTCTGATTGGCTTTGAACGCCACATCAAACACATCACCCAGCACGGGAACGGCCCCCACCAGACTGTCCAGTCCGACTATTGCCAGCATCAGGAGCAGTTTTGTACGTGGCAAACCCAGCTTCCAGGCTTCACGAATGATGCCCAGTGAAAGCATGAGAGAGGCTGCATCACCAATGCCGGGAATCAGTCCGATGATTCCGTCCCAACCGATCCGTTTCCCGATAATCGGAATTCGAAATGCACTATCCAGAAATCGGGACAGCATTCTGACGCGGCGCAGAGACTTCCTGATCGCATCAGCATTCTGAACTCGATATTTGGGCACAGACATGGGCCAGACAGTAGTTGTGGATGTGGTGTTCATGACTGGATCGGATTGCACTTTCTGTGCCAGTCATACGCACGAAAACAGTAAGACATTCTCTGGTAAGAGGTTAAAGCACAAGCCCCTACCGGCAGTCAGATTCCATGTAACGGATTCTGATCGATCCGCGATCAACCTGAATCCTGAGGGAGCAGAATGATCAGTTCTATTTTGATTCACCTAACAATTGCTCCATCGCCTGATTGAGAATACCTTCCGCTTGAGGTGACACGGCGCTGGCGCGGGCACTCGTTTCATAGCCGCCTTCGGAGTAGGCAATTTTTGTCCCGATGTATCCCGGTCCATATTCGCCGTAAGCAGCCATCGTCACATGCAGGTCTGGGCGTAACGCTTTTGCCAGCAACTGAAACTCCACAAACAGTTCTCCGGG
>JAGQQT010000369.1 GCA_020426065.1 Planctomycetaceae bacterium
AACTGCTGGACCAGGGAGTGCCGGGGATCCATTTTTACGCCTTGAACAAATCCACCGCCTGCCAGAAAATTCTGGAAGCCCTGAATCTGCCCGCCCGATCGACGAAGTGATCATCCTCTCAACCAGAGCCACACGAACCTGCGTTGAGTTTGCTGGTCTTTCCCTGATGAGAACTGTTTCCGGAACTTCCTGAATTCCGGAACTGAAGACACGGAGTTTGAAACGGACATATGATTTCCCCCTCCAACGCCACCAACGATCAACTGCGTAATCTTCTCGAAGACCGGATCCTGCTGCTGGACGGGTCGATGGGAGCGTTGATTCTGGCTTCCAAACCAACCGAAGAAGATTTTCGTGGCGAGCGGTTCCGGAATCATCATACCGATCTGAAGAATGCCACCGACATTCTCTGCCTGACGCAGCCGAAAATGATCCAGGATATTCATCGCAAGTATCTGGAAGCGGGTTCGGACATCATTGAAACCAACTCGTTCAACGCCAATGTGCTCAATCAGGATGAGTACGGTCTGGGTGAACTGACTTTTGAAATCAATCAGGCGGCGGCTTCACTGGCAAAACAGGCTGCGGAAGAATTTACGAAGAAGAATCCGGACAAGCCTCGCTTCGTGGCAGGGAGTATCGGACCGACTAAATTTCTGCTTTCAATGAATGCGGATAACCCTGGAACCCGTCCGGTCACATTCGATCAAATGGTGGACTCCTATGCCGAGCAGGTCCGGGGACTGCTGGCGGGCGGAGCGGATCTGCTGCTGCCGGAAACATCATTCGATACACTCAACATGAAGTCCTGCCTGTTTGCCATCCGACGGGTATTCGACGAGTTGAATACGTCCGTGCCGGTGATGGTTTCCGGGACGATCTTCGAAACCGGCAGATCTCTTACCGCTCAAACCGTGGAAGCCTTTTACACCTCGGTTTCACACTTTCCGCTGTTCAGCATCGGATTGAATTGTGCTCTCGGTCCCAAACAGATGCGGCCGTATGTGGAATCATTGTCCAAGCTGGCCGAATGTCCGATCAGCTGTTACCCCAATGCAGGGATGCCAGACGGGATGGGGGGCTTCAACTCCAATCCTGCTGAAGTTGCCGAAGCCCTTGGCGAATACGCCCGACAGGGCTGGGTGAATATCGTCGGCGGCTGTTGTGGTACAACACCAGAATACATCCAGCGCATCGGAGAGCAGGTCCAAAATTTCAAGCCCCGAGCGGTTCCCGTTTCTCGACACCTGACGGCCTTTGCCGGACAGGAACGCTGCGAACTGCGCCCTGACTCCAACTTCCTTATGATTGGAGAACGGACCAACGTCACCGGCTCCCGCAAGTTCGCCCGGCTGATTCGGGAAGAGAAGTACGATGACGCCTTGAGCGTGGCCCGGGAGCAGGTGGAAGGGGGTGCGAATGTCATCGATGTCAACATGGATGAGGGTTTGCTCGACTCCCAGGCCTGCATGCAGAAGTTTCTGTGGCTGGTCAGTGACGATGGTGATATCAGTGTCCCGATCATGATCGATTCCTCCAACTGGGACGTGATCGAAACCGGCCTGAAATGCGTACAGGGGAAACCGATCGTCAACTCGATCAGCATCAAGGATAATGAAGCCCGCTTCCTGGAGCAGGCCCGGCTTATCCGCCGTTATGGAGCGGCAGTGGTTGTGATGGCCTTCGATGAGCAGGGACAGGCTGATACGGCTGATCGGAAGGTCGAAATCTGCAAGCGGGCTTACAAACTCCTCACCGAGCAGGCAGGCTTTCCGCCCGAAGACATCATCTTCGATCCGAATATCCTCACCGTCGCTACGGGGATGGAAGAGCACAACAACTATGCCGTCGAATTCTTTGATGCCGTTCGTCGGATCAAAAAAGAATGCCCGAGTGCAAGGACTTCCGGTGGGGTGAGCAACGTCTCGTTTTCCTTCCGCGGAAATGATGTGGTCCGGGAAGCGATGAATGCCGCGTTCCTCTACCACGCCATCGAAGCCGGGCTGGATATGGGAATTGTCAACTCCAGCCAGCTTGAAGTTTACGAGGAAATCGACAAGGAACTGCTGGTCCTCATCGAAGACGTTCTGCTCAATCGTCGGGATGATGCGACGGAACGCCTGATCGAATTTGCGGAGAAGATCAAGGATCAGAAACAGGGCGAGACCGTCAAGAAAACGGCGGAATGGCGAAACGGAACCGTCGAAGAACGACTCCAGCATGCCCTGCTGAAAGGGATAACGGATTACATCGAAGAGGACACCGAAGAAGCCCGACTCAAATACGAACGCCCGCTGAATGTCATCCAGGGGCCTTTGATGGATGGCATGAATATCGTGGGAGAACTGTTTGGGGCCGGGAAAATGTTCCTGCCGCAGGTGGTCAAATCGGCCCGCGTCATGAAAAAGTCGGTCGCTTATCTCACGCCATTCATGGAAGCAGAGAAGGAAGCAGCGGGCGGCGGAGCCCGGGGTACCTTTGTGATCGCTACCGTGAAAGGGGATGTTCACGATATCGGCAAGAATATCGTGGGAGTTGTGCTGCGCTGTAACAACTTCGAAGTGATCGATCTGGGAGTGATGGTTGCCTGCGATAAAATACTGGACAAAGCCCAGGAAGTCGGTGCCGACGTCATTGGTCTATCAGGGTTGATTACTCCCTCGCTCGATGAAATGGTAACCGTTGCCCAGGAGATGCAGCGCCGGGGGATGACTACTCCCCTGCTGATCGGCGGAGCGACCACTTCAGCCAAACATACTGCTGTGAAAATTGCCCCCGTCTACAACCAGATAGTGGCCCATGTGGCCGATGCTTCGTTATCGGTTCCCGTGGTTGAAGCCCTGGTGGATGAAAAACGTCGGGAAGAGTTTGCCAAAAAGGTCCGGGCTGAACAGGAGCGGGATCGCGAATCTTACGGAATGCGTCAGCAGCGAAAACTCGTCTCCTACGAGGAAGCGTTTTCCCGTCGCTTCGCAACCGACTGGAAAACGGTTGATCTGCCGCAGCCGGAATTCCTGGGCGCGAAGGTTCTCAAGGATTATCCACTGGAAAAAATCCGGCCTTATATCGACTGGTCTCCGTTCTTCCAGACATGGTCTCTGCATGGCAAGTACCCCGGCATTCTGGAAGATGAAGTGGTGGGTGAAGAAGCCCACAAACTGTTTGCTGATGCCAACGCGATGCTGGACAAGGTCATTGCCGAAAAGTGGGTGACTGCCAATGCAGTCTATGGGTTCTGGCCAGCAAATTCGGAGCGGGATGACATCATCCTGTACAATCCGGAAAAACCGGAGCAGGAACTGGTCCGCTTCCCGATGCTGCGCCAGCAGTGGGAACGCAAAGGGCAGCATGAGTTCCGTTCTCTGGCCGATTATATCGCTCCAGTGGACTGCGGACGCAGAGATTCCATTGGTGCCTTTGCCGTCACCACAGGGACAGGGATCGAACAGCAGCTGGCCCGATTCGAAGCGGAACATGATGATTACCAGTCGATCATGCTCAAAGCGATTGCCGACCGACTGGCGGAAGCGTTTGCCGAAGCACTGCACGCGATTGCCCGGCAGAACTGGGGTTACGGTCAATCCGAAAACCTGAGCAATGAAGAATTGATCCGCGAGAAATACCGTGGCATCCGCCCGGCTTTTGGTTATCCGGCCTGTCCGGACCATCTCCCCAAGAAAGCGCTGTTCGAGTTACTCAAAGCACCAGGGGTGGCAGGAATTGAACTGACCGAATCGCTGGCGATGATGCCGGCTTCGTCGGTCAGCGGATTGTATTTTGCCCATCCGGATTCCCGATATTTTTCAGTGACCCAGATCCTGGACGATCAGTTAACCGACTACGCTGCCCGGATGCAGATCGACCTCGAGACGGCCCGGCGGTGGCTGGCTCCCGTTCTGGGATAAGTGGGCCCGCAGCCAACCACCGCACCGGTACTGATTCGAGGAGTGTGTCCTTCAAGCGACCGAGTGCGGCTTCTGATGCCACTGACCCCGGCGGAACTGACGGAGCACTCCGACCGCTCGATCACAGGTTTCTTCACAGACAGGCAGGCCATGCCGGAAGATATCCATGAATCCGGGGATCTCTGCCAGGGCACTGCCAGTGGAATCGTAAAACCCCATTTTCCAGTCGCCAAAGCAGCGTTCTTCAATGGGGAAACGAGCGATCAGCCTCACGTTCTCGTGACGCTCATCCCGTTTGATTTTTTCGTAAAGCTGTTCGACATCCGCTTCTTCACCTTCAATCACCTGCAGGAATGCACCGCCATGGTAAAGCAGCATGCCGGACAAACCATGTTGAGAATTTTTCAGTCGGGAATCTTCCAGCAGTTCAAAAAGTTCTTCTCGGGTAAATGGTCTGGTTGCAGCACTGGCGTAGATGACCTGAATCATACTGACCTTCCTTTCTCCGACGGATTTGTCGAAAACAGAAGGACGGTGATCCACCAAGACCGTTCGAATCAACCGTCCTTCTGGGGGAGCTCAATGGAGCTGATGAGAACAACAACGAGTCGGGCTAATGATCGAAGTCATTCCCATCAGTCCTCTTTTATCTTATTCTGACTTTCGAACTGGTAAGACCAAATCCATTCTGTGGAGCATCGAATTTGGCTGGGATTGGTGGGGCTGCAGATCATTCTCGTCACATCCCTGAAAGGTGGCCCTGACCCGTGGCATGCAGTCAACACC
>JAGQQT010000036.1 GCA_020426065.1 Planctomycetaceae bacterium
TCCAGCTACCATGATGGACTCAGCTGGAGTGGTCCGAGCCTGATTGCCGATGGTGTGCAGCACGATGACCTCCGTCATCCCTGCTGGAATCCGGTTTTGTATCAGCCAGCCGGAGACGCACCCACGCTGCTGTTCTTCAAGGTTGGTCCCAACCCGCGGGAATGGTGGGGGGAAATGGTGGTTAGTTATGACCGGGGCCGCTCCTTTGTGGAACGGCGTCGCCTTCCCGAGCAAATCGATGGACCGGTTCGCTGCAAACCAGTCCTGCTGGATGATGGCGAAACCCTGCTGTGCGGATCATCGACTGAGTACGACGGCTGGCGCGTCCATTTTGAGTCAGTGAAACTGGTTGATGGTTTGCCGACCGGCTCCTGGAACCGGGTTGGACCGATTAACGATGCAACCAAGTACAACGCGATCCAGCCGACATTCCTGCTGCACCCTGAAGGCAAACTGCAGGTGTTATGTCGCACCCGAGAAGGGGTCATCGTCAGCAGCTTTTCAGCGGATCAGGGGAAAACCTGGTCACCACTGGAAGCCACTGATTTACCCAATCCGAATTCAGGCATTGAATCCGTCACGCTCGCCAATGGCAAACACCTGCTGGTTTACAACCCGCTGGCTTCAGCAGAAAACGGCTGGGGACGTCGTTCCATTCTGAGCTTGGCCATTTCAGAAGATGGCTTGAACTGGAAACCGGTTGGTGATCTGGAGCGGGAAGAGAAGGGGGAGTTCAGCTATCCAGCCATGATTCAATCCAGCGATGGCCTGGTGCACCTGACTTACACCTGGAAACGTGAGCGAGTCAAACATGTGACAATCGATCCGGCTCTGCTGCCGTAAGAAGAGTTCTGATTTTTCATCTTACCAATCAAAAAACTCCTCCCTCTATTTATAGGGGAGGAGTTTTTTTGATTCTCATGCGGTTGTGTGAGCTTGTGACAACAACTGCGATTGAGGCAATTGTGCTTTAACGCTGATAGATGGGCACATAACCGTTGTCGAGCTGGAGGATGGTGGCATTGATGGCGGTGGTGTAGACATCGCCGATATGGCCTTCTTTCCAGGCACCCGAAGCATTCTGCTTGGGAAGAATCTGCCGGGAGATAAACGAGAAATATTCCGGCCATTCATCGGCATTGCGGTACATCACTTGAGCGTAGTAGTAGTGGGTGTAGTGCCAGTGACCAAAGTAGTTGGCATTGCCGGACTGTCCCGGCCAGATGGCATCACGGCAGAATTCCCGCATTTTGTTGACATGTTCGGACTCGTCGTATTCGCCCGCGCTATACATGGCAGCGACGGCCGCAGCGGTAATCGGCGGGCGTGCTCCGCCACCCCGAATACTGTATTGCACGCCCCCTTCGGTGGTTGTGCAATCCTTGATGTACTGCTTGGCACGATCAATGATTTCTTTGCTGACCGGGATCCCCGCATTCCGGCAGGCCCGGAGTCCCTGGACCTGGGTAATACAGGTGGAGCCTTCGTCGAAGTCGCCACCATCCTTTGCGGAGACGTAGCCCCAGCCGCCACGAGTTGTCTGGGCAAACCCGCTGAATTCAACCGCCTTGGTCAGAACCTGTTGTAAACGTTTACGGCGTTCTGCTCCCTCTTCTTCACCAAACACCTGGGACAGAAAGAGCATCGAGAAGCCGTGCCCATACGTGTAGTGATAATCTTTCTCGTAACCGATCAACCCGTTTGGCTGGGACATGTCCACCAGATAATCGACAGCGAGTCGGACGGTCTTGGCGTATTTGCCACGATTGGCGGTCGAGCCTTCACACAGCAGTGCGGTTCCGGCCAGTGCGGTCATCGCGACGCGATACTGTCCACCGTTGGCTTCCCAGTATCCCTGACGTTTCTGCGTCCGAACCAGATAGTCCAGCGCCCGGTCCACGGCCAGTTTGACTTTAGGATCCTGCCTGGCGGCGAGTGCCTGCTCCGGACGAGTCCCCGCCACTGCGATCATTCCCAGTAACAGATTTCTGCGTGAAAGCATCCTGGTTCACCTCGTGATGTGGAAGTTTCGGCTCGATTTGCCATTCCAATGTCGTGTCGATTATAACCCTCTCACACGTTTTGATCGAATACAAATTGCCCGACAACTCGCCAGTCGACCCAAATGGAGGTGTTTTTTGATGTATGATCGCGATCAGCTGAAAGCCCTGTTTGAACAGAGAGCCCTGAAATTCGGGGATTTTACGCTCGCCTCGGGCCGGAAAGCCAAGTACTACCTCGACGGCAAGCAGGTCACCCTGCACGCCCGGGGAGCCCAGCTTGTGGCGGAAGGTTTCTGGGAACTGCTGCAGGAATTCGATTTCCAGGCGATTGGCGGCATGTCGATTGGAGCAGATCCCATTGTCGGAGCAATGCTGGCCGCAGCCGCTAGCGCTCATCCCGAGATGCTCGGTTTCATGATTCGAAAAGAGGCCAAAGGGCATGGTACACAGAAATTTGTGGAAGGGCCCGTACAGCCTGGAATGAATGTGGTCATTGTGGAAGATGTGGTAACCACAGGCGGGAGTGCGTTGCTGGCGGTGGATCGGATTGAGGAATTTGGCTGCAAGGTGGTGGCCGTGGTCGGAATTATCGACAGGCTGGAGGGGGGAGCGAAGAATTTCGCCGCTCGAAATCTCCCGCATCGGACCCTGCTGACCATCCGTGATTTTGGACTGGAGCCACCTGACGACATCTAAAAATGCAGACCTGTGGCCTTTTTCAGAATCTGAGTGACAGAAAAGCCACATTTCTGTGGGGAGTTTGTCGATCCTGAAAGGGGCAGGGTTGTATCCTTTTGCAGGAATCGCTAGCATCCGTGCTTGAATTTGAGTGTGAAACTCCATGTGATCGCAAGTTCACATGATCAATAATCACTGGCGAGATCGCCACACTTTTGCATAGAGGTCGTCTGATGTCATTGGATACCAGTCTCAAAGCGGGCAGTAAGATGCGTCGTACCCGCAATGTGTTGAAACGCAGCGAACGAATTGCATTTCTGCAGTCGGAAGATCGCTGGGCAGAAGGGCAGAGCCCGATCGGCCTGCCTAAAGTCCGCGTCGTCAAAGCTGTTGCCGGAAAAAAGAAGAAGACCAAGAAGGACGAGTAATCATCCTGTTGTTCGATCAAATAAAAAAAACCTCTGCTTTTAGCAGAGGTTTTTTTTATTGCTGCTGTTCTCGCACGTGAGATTGACTTGGAGTCCTGTCGGAACTCGTACCAGTTGCATCAGCATTAACTGGTACGAGTTATCATCATTCAGAGAGCCTGATCGGGTGCTGGCTCTTCCTTGGGTGGAGAAGGGGGAGTGGGATTTCCAAACAGGGATCCAGCACCGCTCCCCAGTCCGCCTCCCGATTTCTTCGGAGTTGATGGGCGAGGAGTCGTTCCCGATGGTTTCACAGGAGCTGGAGCATTACTGTTACCCTGAATGAATGGCTTGCCACTTTGGTAGAGTTTGACCCGGTCCCGGGCCAGATTCAGAAATGCCCGGTCCCGACTGCCAGATGATTGTGCCACCTGAATGGCTTCCTGTTCGGTTTTTACCGCTTCCTGATACTCCTCCGCAGCGGCCTGAGCAGCGGCCAGAGTATGCAGGAAATAAGGATTCTTGCGTTCGGTCAGTTCGCAGGCTCTGGTGGCCCGTTCCAGGGCCAGTTCTGGCTGGAAGATCCCTTTGACCCGGATCGTGGCATGCAGTTTGGCTGAATCATTCCAGGCAGTGGTATTTCCACCATCCGCTTCAATTGCCGCATCGTAATCCTGCGCAGCCTCCTGATATCGGGTGAGGAGTTCAAAACAGACCGCACGATCACTCAGAATATAGGAATTGCCGGGAGAACGGTGCAAGGCATTATTGTAGTCCGCCAGGGCGTCTTCGTACTTTCCGAGATCCCGCAAACAGTTGGCTCGAAAAACTCGTGCGCTGATATGATCCGGATCCAGTTCCAGGACCCTGCCAAAGTCCGCCGCCGCTTTGTCATTCTGAGCTTCCGATCGATAGGCCCGCGCCCGGCGATAAAAGGCGTAAAGATACTCCGGGTTGATTTCTGCAGCTTTACCGTAGAACTGAATCGCTTCACTCATCCGTTTGCGGGCTTCGTAAAGTTCACCCAGGCCAACCCACGCCAGGTCATAAGTGTCGTTCTGGGAAAGAACCGTGCGATATCCCGCTTCGGCTTCATTCATCCGTCCCAATCTTCGGTAGCATTCTGCACGACCATATAGCATGGTGACATTCAAAGGCTCAATTGCGAGAATGCGTGAGTAGTTTTCCACGGCTTCATCGAGTCGGTCTGAATAACGCAGTGCATCGGCCAGATTGGCCCGTGCGGAACGATAATCTTCATTTCGTTCGAGTGCGGCTTCAAAATCACTGATTGCCGTCGGATAGTCATTCAGGTTGTAATACAACAGTCCCCGCTGGTTATAGGCCAGGGCATCATCCGGATTCATTTCCATGGCTTGGGTGTAATCCTGATGGGCATTTTCATATTCGCCCAGCTTGCGATAACTGTCACCGCGATTGACCAGCACAACGGACGAATCCGGATCGTATCGAAAGGCCTGCGTGTAATCGCGAATTGCCTGCTTGTAATCCCCAATCGCGTCATAGCAAATGCCTCGGCAGTTGTAGGCCCCGGCATGTTCATCATTGTTTTTCAGCGCTTCCCGATAAAAAGGGATCGCCTTTTCAAACTGGTTGGTGGTGCGGCAGAGTTCCCCCCGCTGGAATAACAGGTCTCCCAGGCGGATGGGATCTCCCTGGTAGGCATTGATCGCCTTTTCCAGAACCTGATCGGCTTCCTCGATCTGCTGCGTCCGCTTGTAGACGCTAACCAGATTCAGAGCGTAGGTTGGATCCCCCGGAAAGATTTCAATGGCCTGCTGATAGTCGGCAATGGCCTTCTGATCATCCCCGTTCAGTTCCTGAGCGATGCCCCGATTATTCCAGGCAACAGAATCATCTGGATCAATCTCAATGGCTTTCGTGTAGGCAGTCAGCGATTCCGGATATCTCGCAAGGAGACGATAGACATCTCCCAAAAACCGATAGGTCAACACATCATTCGGATTCAGTTCGATTGCTTTGAGCAGATCCTGTTCGGAACCTTCCGGTTCGTTAAGTGAATATCGCAACCGACCCCGTTCACGCCAGCCTGGCCAGTAGGTAGGGTCGTGCTCGACACTGCGATCCATATCTTTGCGGGCTCCCTGCAGGTCTCCCTGATCCTCCTGCACCAGTCCCCGGATCAGCATTGCTTCGGCAACGCGGTTTTCGTTTTCATCATTCTCAATGATGTAGTCCAGATCCGTGGTAGCACTTTCAAACTCATCGAGTTTTCGATAAATCCGGCTGCGTTCCAACCGAGCTTCGTGATCATCCGGGCTCAGTTCAAGCAACTTCCCGTAGTGCTCCACAGCAGAATCTTCCTGCCTTAGATCATGAAAGGCTTTGGCGAGATAATACTGGGTATTGATCGACTCATCGTCTAATTCTTCAGCTTGTGTCAGCCACTTGACAGCTTCTTCCGGATTGCCCAGAGACCAGTTGGCGATCCCAATCTGATAATAGACATCAAACCGGGTACTCCCCAGGTCGAGGGCACGCTGGGCACACTCCAGAGCCTCTTCATTACGATTCAGCATCCAGAGGGAGAACCCTTCGGCGATCTGAAGATCTGCATTGGCTGTTCTGTCGAGCGGCACTTTATTCAGCAGGTCCACAACTTCCTGATGTTCAATGTTATCGTTGTAACAACGCACCATCAGAAGAATGGTCTGGACATTGACTGGATTCAGATCGTAGGCCTGCTTCAAGTCTTCCAGCGCCAGGTCGGTCTGGTCCTGTTCCAGCAGAATCAGAGCACGGGTAACCAGCCCTTTTTCATCATCAGGGGAGTCCTCAAGGGCCTGGTCGATCATTTTTTCAGCTTCGTCCAGATTTCCCTTCGCCATTTCCATCAGGGCCAGATCCGCCGGACTCCCACCCTCTTTTGTTTTCTTGCCCCGGATACGGACACCGCTTTTCTTGATCCCCTCTTCGAGATTGACCACATCGGCTTTCGGGATCCAGCCTGCGGGACTGACCACATGATAAAGATCATTTTCTTCCTTATCAGAATGCAGCGTATCACCCCGATACTGAGTGGCGACAAACTCACCATCGTCATCGGTGATTTTGGTTTCATACTCCAGGACCAGGAGTTGGGGATCCTTGGAATCCTCCGCACAGGTGATCGAGACCTGGTATCCCACGAAGCAGAAAGTCAACAGGAGTGCATGACAGAGCGGGTGGCGTAAGAACATGTAAGTCGGCCTTGTCAGGGAATTCGTCTCGGAATGGTCTGAACGCTGACGGACATTTCATTCCAGAGGCATGGACAGGACCTGTACATGATGCACAATGGGCACGTTTTTTTCAAATCCCGCACAGATTCCACTCAGAAATCTGCTCAGATCAATTCCATTCGGCCCGCTCAGCAGGGATAGGCAAAATGCGATGCTGTTTGTGAAATTCGCACAGCAGATCTTCCCAGATCAGGTAAGGTTTTTCTGAAAATACAAAACCTGCCGAAGCGGGGAGTGTGTGCCAATCTCCCCGATCGATTTCATCCTCCAGCTGACCTGTCCCCCAGCCTGCATATCCGAGGTAAACACGGAACTGGGAAACCGCAGGCTGATCTGTCTGGCCGATAATATTTTCAAAGGTATCTGCGCTGCTGCCTACAAAAACGTCAGGCACAACCTCCAGTTCGCAATCTCC
The DNA here is from genome assembly GCA_020426065.1 of Planctomycetaceae bacterium. Taxonomy (GTDB): domain Bacteria; phylum Planctomycetota; class Planctomycetia; order Planctomycetales; family Planctomycetaceae; genus Rubinisphaera. The sequence goes on from JAGQQT010000036.1 coordinate 6,767, forward strand.
CCAGCTGGGCTGGTTGTGCAGCATACACAGGGCCTGCTGATCAACCGGGCCGCCAAAGTAGATCACATTTTCTGATTGCGGAACCTGAAAGTGTCCCTTTAACGCATTCGACACATTCACGGAGGAGGGTCTGTTGACAATCAGCCCCATTGCTCCGTCCTCATTGTGTTCCAGCAGCAGGACTGCTGTGCGAAAAAAATTGGGGTCGTTGAGACGCTTGGAAGCCAGCAGAAAATGACCTCGGAGGGAAGAATACATGGAAAAACTTTCTGGGGGGAACCCGTTCTGGTATTTCTCGTCAGAGCAATATACGATAACGGCTCAGGACCCTGTCGACCAGAGGTGGACTGGTGCAGAGCTGCACGGAGAGGCCATTCTGACAGTCGTGTTATTGATCATCGGGAGTGAAAAACCTCCACGATTTTGCCTTCCTTCATGGACATTCACAAATCACTGAACATGATGATGAAACTTGATTTTCCGTTTTTTTCAGGCCGATTTCAGTCAGCGACACTCTGGATCCTGGAATCTGTACTCCATCCGGCTGCCCTGGTTCTGCTGGGATCAGCTTTTTTGATTTCACTTTCCGGTTGTAACGGGGGATCGAAATCGGATTCTCCCCCCGCACAGGCTAATTCCGGAAAAGCGAACCCCTCCGAAACCTCCAGCGGGGATCAATCTGCTTCGCCATCTGAATCTGAGGGCTCCCCCAAAAAACCGGGACAAAAATACGTCGACGGAATTCCTTACGATGTCTTTTTTGATCGGCCACTCTCGGTGGCGGCGGAAAATACCAGTCCTCCTGCCATGTCGGTGACAGAAAATCCCACTCCTGGTAATACAACTCCTGACAATAAAATGGCCAGTAATAATCCTCCGGCTACCACTCCTCCTTCCCAGACGACACCACCTGCTGCAACGGGTGCTCAGTCCTGGGAAAACATCATGAAGAAAGATGCGCTGCTGGATCAGATTACCCAGTTGAGGAATACCCTCACCGCGAATGTGAACTCTGTTGGCAGTTTTAATCGGGAACTGCTGGCCATTCAGATTGATGCCGCCACGCTGGCGGCTCTGGCTGGTGTTGCCGGTCAGATGCAGGATGATTTTACCTGGAAGCCCAAGGCGCCCGCTGTTCGAGATGCCGCTTCTGAGATTGCAGTCGCAGCGGAAACTCGCGGACGTCCTTCCTTTGAGATCGCTGAGAAAAACTTCCTCAATATCGTGGAAATTCTGAACGGTGGGACTCCGGCAGAATTACCTGAGAGTAACCCCGAAACAGTGTTCAGTGATGTAGCTGACCGCAATCTGCTGATGAAGAAAATCAAAATCCATGCCGACTGGTCCCGGACAACGGTCAGTGATGAGGCGACCCTGAAAAGCGAAAAAGAAGAAGTCATGTCCCGGGCCGCCCTGCTGCGGTTGCTGGGAGAGGTGGTCAACCTGAATGACTATGTGTTTGCAGAAGAAAAGGATTACAAAACCTTCTGTCAGGAACTGATCGATGGGGCCAGGCAGATGTACGAAGGAGCGGAAAAAGACGATTACAATCTATATTCGACAGGCTTTGAACTGTTCAATAAAAGTTGTAATGACTGCCATCCGGTTTACCTCAATAACTGAGACCCGGGTCGACCGAAACCCGCATTCTCCTGACCGGACGAGAACTGAGCCGAAACTTTCCCTCCTGGGAGGGGTTTGAAATGTGTTGAGACAATCCCCGTTTCGGAAAGGGAAGAGATGTATCGGACTTGGGTTCTTTCAGTTTTGATCTGGGGAGGAGCAATCACCGCTTCTGCATTCGGGCAGGAGAATCCTGCTCTCTTCGATGCACTCGACAAAAATAAAGATGGCGTGGTCAAGGCTGACGAACTGGATTCCACTCAGAAGGACGACTTCGCCCGTCTCCTGCGTGTCAGTGATCTCAACAAGGATGAGCAGATCGACCGGCAGGAATTTGCCAATGCCTTTAAGCCGGAACCGGTGGCACCCGCTCCTTTTACCCCCCAGTTTGGATTTGGCGGGAATCGCGAGCGAGGCCAGATGATGCAGAATCCCGAAGCCGTGTTTGCGATGCTGGACCGCAATCGGGATGGCAAAGTCAGTCTCTCGGAAGTGCCGGAACAGGCGCGGGACCGGATGGAAAATCTGTTTCGTCTGGCTGTTAAACAGGAGTTGACTCAGGCCGAACTGACAGAACTCATTTCCCGATACCGACCGGGAAATCGTCTTGAGATGATGGAAGGGCCTGCTCCCAGATCTGCCGCCTGGCAAACCCTCGATCGCAATGAGGATGGCAAGATCAGCAGTATCGAAATGGAACTGGCCCCACTTCGTCTCAAAGCCCTTGACCGCAACCGGGATGGGATTTTAACCGAGCAGGAACTGAACGGAGAATGATCTCCAGAGTCCGCTACTCGATATGGACATCAATTTCGTTTCGTTCTCTATGCCGGGGAAGAAACGAAGGGGCAAAACAGGCGGCCAGAAACCCGAACTGCAGCATAGTTCCCATGCGTCGAAATCGTTGACTGATCGATGTAATCCCGGCAATTTTCTGCTCGACTTTTTCTTTGAGCGGTTCTAAGTCCGCTGCAGGGAGTTGCTCGCCGTTACTTTTCCTGAGTTGAAAGTTCTGCACGTTCCGGGCGTCGATCACAATTCCCTGTTTTCGCAGGTCGATTTCGAACTGAGAGAGTTGATCAATATCCTTGGGCAACTGGTATCCCCCCAGAAATGTCCAATAGGCAATCAATAGCGCCAGACCGCATGAATAGAGAGCCATCCCGTTGCGAGGTCTCCCTTTTCGAACTTCGAAACAGGTTGTAACCGGAATTGCCAAGGCCAGTGACCACATCACACTTTCGAAGAGCACGTCACCGGTCAGTTCCAGGTGACGATACATCAGAAACACCACCAGATACACCAGTGCTCCGGCAAAGGTGATCGCCAGCCAGTTCGCCTGACGGGTCTGCCTGCGATCCAGGGCCAGGCGGCCATAAGAATCAAACCGCAAAATGAAATTGAAGAGTGGGATCGCGATCCAGGTCATCAGCACAAACCCAAAGTAGGTCATCACCAGTGGAGTGACAACCACGCTCAACTTCCCCAACGATTCCTCGCTGGCCGACAATAAATTGATGCCTCCCCAGGCTCCCAGAATGATAAACCAGCGGGTGCGGGGCGAGAAATTTGCCATCCAGAAAAAGAAACTGAGCATGGCCCGATAAATGAAATTGCGTGCCTTGAGAGCTTCCACAATCCCCAGTCTGGCCCAGTCCATTTCCGGATCGAGCCGGAGGGCTTCCCGAAAATGTTCGAGCGCTTTCAGATGCTGCTTTTGTTCAAGCAGGAGCCAGCCCTGGTTGGCGTGTGTCACCGGATCATCCGGGTTCCGTTTCATCGCCGCTTCAATCGCTCCGCTGGCAGCAGTTCCTTTTCGCAATCTTTTCAGTGCAATCGCCTGCAGATTGGTGGCCAGGTCATCTTCCGGATTCAGTTCCAGTGCCCGCTGAGTCGCTTCAAGCATCTTTTGCCAGTTGGAGTTTTTCTCGTGAATAAACGCTTCCTGGCAATGATAATGCTCCTCATCCGGCTCCAGCCGGATTGCTTCCTGAATCGCTGCCAGAGCGGCCTTGGTCGCCTTTTTCTCATCAAACCCCAATAGTGCTCGCGACTGGACATAATGAGAAAAGCCCGAATCAGGTGCATAGGCCAGAGCCTGTTCGGCAGCATCCAGAGCGTCTTCATATTCTTCGAGAATGCAGAGTGCTTCTGCATGCAACCCATGTCCGATTCCGTCCTGCGGTTCTTCAGCCAGATGCAACCGGATCTCCTTGAGGGCTTCCAGCGGATTTCTCTGAGAGAGTAGTAATCGAGCCCTGACAAGATGCGAAGACATGCGTGCAAATCCAGTTTGTATTGACGAAGCGATCAGAGAATCTTTTGAAAACAGCCTGGTCCAGTAACAAATTACTAGGGCCGCTACCTGTCTATTTCAGGTATTTGAGGATGTCATCGTAAACGCCTCCCTCGTTGGCGTACAAAGCGTGGTTTCTCGCAGTTGCAAACCATTCCTTGGTTGTTGGTCGATGGATCTTGGCTGCTTTTTGCAGGTCTGCCGTGCATAATGGTTCTGGAATCCCTGTTTTCAGAGCGGCCTGCAGTTTGCCTTCCACGGCTATGTCGACAATGGCTTTCAGGTCTGCACCGGAAAACCCGGCCGTCTGTTTTGCCAGCAACGCAAAATCGAGATTCTGCTGTGGCTTACCATGGCATTCAATCCGCAAAATCTCCGCTCGGGCTTCCGGATCGGGAGGGGGAACAAACAGAATCCGGTCGAACCGACCCGGTCGCCGAAAGGCCGGATCAACATGCCAGGGAGCATTGGTAGCTGCCAGAATCAATAATCCTTCATTGTTTCCTTCCACGCCATCCAGCTCGGAAAGAAACTGATTGATCAACTGCCGACCTGCACTGTGACGCATATCTGACCGACGGGCGCCAAGAGCGTCCACCTCATCAAAGAACATCACGCAGGGCTGATTTCGTCGACCGGCCTGAAACAGTTCGTGCAGTTTCTTTTCACTGTTGCCGATCCACATGTCGAGCACATCGCTCAATCCGATGGAATAGAACCCCGCCCGGATTTCTCCAGCGGTTGCTCGGGCCAGATGCGTTTTTCCGCAACCGGGAGGCCCATAAAGCAGAATCCCACCCCCGATTTTTTTCCCGTACGCTTTATACATTTCCGCATTCGTCAGCGGATAAATAATCTTCAGCCGAATCTGCTCCTTGACCTCTTCCATGCCGCCGACCTGACTGAAGTCAATCTGCGGGCGTTCCATTTCGGGCAGGATATCAGATCCTTCCTGCTCGGCGTAACGCTGTTTTCCTTCGACGACCTCAGCCATCGGATCCGTTCCGGAAAAACTCGTAATCCCCAACCGGTCGGCCATCTGTTCATCAGCCACCGATTCATCCGTTTCAACCGCCAGCTTATAGAATGCGACCGCATCGCGAATCTGACCATCTTCCTCCAACAGCCGGGCATAGAGCAGGAGGGCATCAGCGGTTGCGTCTGGAGACTTGCTGACCTGCTCAAGCAACACCATGGCCTCACCGGATTTCCCCTGCTGCCAGAACGCCCGGGCCAGTCCACATTTCAAACGCATATCCTGAGGGGCAATTGCCAGAGCATCCCGGAATACCGCTTCCGCAGCGGAAAAATCGCCTCGTTTCATCAGCATGCTGGCCAGCGACCGTCTTAAAGGCACATTACGGGGAGACAGCTCAATCGCCTGTCGCAATTCCTCAATCGCCTCCTGATCAGGGTCCATGTTGCTACTCCAGATGCTATTTTATTGCCACAATTTCTCTCAGCACTTTCCCGCACCAGAGACGAGCCGTCAAGGGGCAGCGGAGACATTCTCTGTTTACCAGATGAATCATCGAATGCTGGTCAAGTCATCCATTTGAATTCCTCATGGAAAGATGTAGAACTTGTTCATGATCAAGAAAATCTACATGAAAATAAAAACAGAGGGACTCTCTGGACTGTTCAAGTCTGCCTGCCGTCAGCTGCTGACCCCCCGTCGATTGAAATACTTCCCGCGATGCCGTGCCTTATTTCATTCCCGCTCCGGACTGGAAATTGGAGGACCGAGTGAAATATTCGGGAGTCAGGGAGAGATTCCCGTGTATGCAATCGCCGCCAGAATCGACAACTGCAATTTCAGTGGTCAAACAATCTGGGAAGGATCAATCAGTGAAGGGCAAACCTTTTCATTCAATTCAAATAAACAGCCAGGCCGCCAGTATCTGGTTGAGGCAGGCGACCTGCAGGGGATTGAAGATGACACGTACGACTTTGTGCTCTCCTCTCACTGCCTGGAACATCTGGCCAATCCACTGCAGGGTTTGTCGGAATGGATTCGGGTTCTCAAACCCGGAGGAACGATTGTCCTGGTAGTGCCCCATAAAGAAGGCACCTTTGACCATCGCAGACCAGTGACTACGCTCGAGCACATGATCGAGGATCTTGACAACCATGTCAGCGAGGCAGATTTGACTCATCTCGATGAAATTCTAAAACTTCACGATCTCAGCAGGGATCCCGGTGCGGGAGATTTTCAATCCTTTCAGGAACGTTCAAAACAGAACCTGCAGAATCGATGTCTCCATCACCATGTTTTCGAGACCCGCCTGGCCGTGGAGGTGGTGAATTATATGAAACTTCAGATTCTGACTGTTGAATTTCTGCCTCCCTATCACATTGTCGTGATTGCCAGAAAGCCCACCACCAGTCAGGTGGTAAACAATGATCAGCTTCTTGGCGAATGAGCGGTTCTAAGCTCTCTGTTCAATTATGGGAGAGATGGCTTCCATCATCTCATGCAGATGGCATCGATCAACGCATGTGGAGCGGATCGACATCAATTGCGTACTCGATTCCCGTCAGCTTTTCAAAAGCAGATTCACAATGCCGGACCAGTCCGGTCAGGATCTCGTGCGTGCGGCTGCTGATCAGAATCTGGTAACGGAAAAAATCTTTGTGTCGGGCCAGAGGAGCCGGGGCAGGGCCCAGAATCCGGCAGGTCAACTGCAGTTCATTCGCTGCTTCCCGCAGCAGATCTGACATCTTGACCGCTTCCGCATCCAGGATCGCTTCATCCTTGCCTCGAAGAATCAGACGCAGCAGAACCGATTGTGGTGGCATGAGGCGTTCTTCCCGATGCGACAGCTCCTGGGTTGCAAAGCCGATGTAATCATGTTCGGCTGCGAAACGAATGGCTTCCGCATCCGGCTGCATGGTTTGCACCAGCACACGACCACCCCGCTGGCTCCGTCCCGTTCTCCCTGCCACCTGGGAAATGAGCTGGAAGGTTCGTTCCGATGCCCGAAAGTCAACCTGATGGAGGGCGGTATCGGCATCAACTACTCCCACCAGAGTCACGTTGGGAAAATCAAGTCCTTTGGCAATCATCTGGGTTCCCAGCAGAATCCGGACATCACCGTGCCGAAAGCGTTCGAGGGCCTCATCATGACTACCATGCTTTCGCATTGAATCGCTGTCCATGCGGACCACGCTGACTCCCGGAAATTTGAGCCGAACCTCTTCTTCAAGCTTCTGGGTTCCAGATCCAAAATGTTTCAAGCCCGGTTTTTTACAGGAGGGGCACTGCGCAGGGAGAGGGCTGGAGTAATCGCAGGTATGGCAGAGGCAGAGTCGCTTGTCTTTATGCCAGGTGAGCGTGGTGGTGCAGTGTGGGCAACTCAGTTTTTCTCCACAGGCTCTGCACCACAGCACCGGGGTAAAGCCTCGCAGGTTGTAAAACAGGATCACCTGTCCATCCTGCCGCAGCGCCTGGTCAATTCCGGTTTTCAATGCCCGGCCTATGTTATGCCCATGCCGGATCAGCGGGTCATTGATCGTATCGACGATCACCACCGGAGGCATCGGCAGTTTTTCAATCCGCTCCGGCATTGAAATTAGAGTGGCCTTTCCCTGTTTGGTCTGCCACCAGGATTCCAGCATCGGTGTGGCCGAGCCGAGTACAAGTGGGACCCGATCCAGCTCCGCTCGCTTCCTTGCCACTTCCCGAGCATGATATCGCGGAACAG
>JAGQQT010000370.1 GCA_020426065.1 Planctomycetaceae bacterium
TGATCGCATCCAGCAGAGTGTGCTGTTTGTCCAGAATCAGTCCAAGCAAGATGTTCTGCATCAAATCCTCGCGGGAAGTGAAGTGGGGCAGACACTGGTCTTCACCAAAACCAAGCGTGGCGCCAATAAAGTGACCGAAGAACTGGCTGCTGCCGGAATTCGCGCTTCGGTCATTCATGGAAACAAATCCCAGGCCGCTCGCCAGAAAGCGCTCCAGCAATTTCGGGATGATCGAGTCCGGGTGCTGGTCGCAACCGATGTGGCCGCTCGCGGGATTGATGTGAGTGGCATCACACACGTCATCAACTTTGATGTCCCTGTGGAAGCCGAAAGCTACGTCCATCGGATTGGTCGCACAGGCCGGGCGGGAGCAGATGGAACAGCAATGACTCTCTGCAGCAATCAGGAAAATCGTGAACTCAGAGCAATCGAGAAGTTTCTGGGAGCCAACATCCCTGTTGATCCAGAATTCCCTCGCCCTGAACGTGAACCCGGTCGCCCCCGCAACCGCTCAGGTTCCGGTTCCGGTTCTCGATCTCGTTCCCGATTCAAGGGGAAAGATTCCTCGCGAAGCTCCAATCCTCGTCCCGGAACGGGGAGCATGGAGAAAAGTGCGGAGAATGGAACTCAGCGCCGACGGGTCAAAAAGAAGCCTTCCCGTAAAGGGGGCTTCACAAGAGCCCTGAAAGGTTAACGGAAATAAAATGACGAAGGCCGCTGATCTGTTTTCAGCGGCCTTCTTTCATTAAGCACAGAACGAGATCTCTGTCAGACGATCAGTTCTTTAATCACCTGAGCTGGCAGAACACCTGTCAGTCGCTGTTCAAGCCCCTGGTATTTGTACGTAAACCGTTCGTGATCAAATCCCAGCAGATGCAGAATGGTGGCATGGAAGTCGCGAATGTGGACCGGGTCTTTCACAATGTTGTATGAAAACTCGTCGGTTTCCCCATAAATCGTGCCCCCCTTGGTTCCCCCACCTGCCATCCACATCGTGAAGCAGCGTGGGTGATGGTCACGCCCGTAATTCTCGCGGGACAATTGTCCCTGCGTGTAAATGGTGCGGCCAAATTCGCCACCCCAGATGACAAGTGTCTCGTCCAGCATGCCACGCTGTTTGAGATCTTCCAGCAAAGCATGACAGGGTTGATCGATATCCTTGCACTGGCTGGGCATCCGATTGGCGATATTCGAATGGTGATCCCAGTTGTTGTGATACACCTGAATGAACCGCACACCCCGTTCTGCCAGTCGCCGTGTCATCAGGACCGTATTGGCAAACGAGCCGGGTTTCTTGGCGTCTTCTCCGTAAAGATCAAACGTGTGCTGGGATTCCTGACTCAAATCGGTCAGCTCGGGCACACTGGCCTGCATACGAAAAGCCATCTCATACTGCTGGATCCGTGTTTGTGTTTCGGGGTCATGCAGTTTCTGGAAGGTCAGTTGATTGAGCTGGTTGAGCCCTTCAATCGAACGCTGACGGATGGAATCGGGAACTCCGGCAGGATTATTGATATACAGGATCGGATCTCCCTGGCTGCGGAAGGATACCCCTGCATGTTCTCCCGGAAGGTATCCCGCTCCCCATAAACGTCCGGAGATTGCCTGTTCCTGCTCTCGATTGGAGGGGATAGCAACCAGGACCACGAAGGCCGGAAGATTTTCGTTATCTGATCCCAGGCCATAGGAAGCCCAAGAGCCCAGACAGGGACGTCCGGTGACCTGGTTTCCAGTCTGCAGAGCGGCAATGGCCGGTTCATGATTGATCGCTTCGGTGTGCAGACTTCTCATGAAGCAGATTTCATCCGCTTTTTTGGCCAGATTCGGGAGCAGCTCCGTGTTCATCCACATGCCACATTCACCCGCCTGGCTGAACTTGAAGCGTGTCGGTGAAACCGGAAACCGCGCCTGACCGCTGGTCATGGTTGTCAACCGCTGCCCCATTCGGATCGACTCGGGCAGATCCTTGTCGTACCACTCCTGCATGACTGGCTTGTAATCAAACAGATCCATCTGGGCAGGCCCGCCCACCATGTGCAGATAGATGACCCGCTTGGCCTGGGGAGCATAGTGCGGACCAGATGGAGGAGTTGAGGATGCCCGGGCCAGCTGCTGCCCCAGCAACGACGTCAGTGCCGCTCCGCCCAGTAAATTCCGTCCCGTGGTGAAGAACTGCCGACGAGACTGATAAAGCTGTTCAAAAGAGTTCATAATGAGACTCCGTATCGGATTGTGATCGTTTTGACTCAGTACAAGTCATTCCAGATTCTATTTGTTCAATGTTTCATCCAGGTTCAGCACCTGATTACAGACCATGGTCCAGGCAGCCAGGTTAGCCGGATCCATCCCGGCAGCGACCGGCGATTCTCCTGTGGCAATCAGTTGTCCGGCTGCCTCGGTGTGAGCCTGATAGTGGGTCAGGAATTCCTGATGACATTGCACCAGAATCGCCTGCTCCTCAGGTGAAAATGGTCGCCCCAGTACATTCATTCCCAGCAATTGAATCCCCTGCTCCACTTCACCCGCTGCCATGACTTTCACGGCCAGAACGCGAGCGGCTTCCACAAACTGCGGATCGTTCAATGTCACCAGGGCCTGCAGCGGAGTGTTGGTTCGTTCCCGGCGGACAGTACACACCTCGCGGCTGGGAGCATTCAATGCTTCCATGTTGGGTGGGGGAGCCATCCGCTTCCAGAAGGAATACACCGTTCGACGGTACAGATCTTCCCCCTGGCTCTGCACATAGTTCCGCGTATCACCTCCCGGCAATCCGACAATGTCCCAGATGTTAGTCGGCTGATAAGGTTTCACACTTGGCCCGTACATCTTTTGATTGAGCAGCCCGCTGGTTACCAGGGCATAATCACGAATCATTTCTGCGTCCATCCGGAAGCGTGGACCGCGTGAAAGGAGAGCATTGTCTCCATCGCGTTCCAGCTTTTCCGGAGTGACGATAGCAGCCTGTCGATAAGTGGCGCTCATAAACATCAACTTGAACAGCCGTTTCACATCCCAGCCGGTGTCCTGAAACTCAACCGCCAGCCAGTCCAGCAAAGCCTGATTGCTGGGAAGTGCCCCCATCACACCCAGGTCCTCTGGAGTGGAGACAATCCCCTGTCCGAAGACCTGTTGCCAGAACCGGTTCACGGTTACGCGAGCGGTGAGCGGATTGGCCGGATCAACCACCCATTGGGCCAGACCCAGGCGGTTGGCAGGAGCTCCTTCAGACATGGGATGCATGGAGGCTGGTGTGTTGGCGATCACCTGTTCGGTTGGACGGTCGTACTCTCCACGAGTCAGGATGTAAGCCATCGCCTGAGAGTCCATTTTTTCCTTTTGAATGTGGGTGACCGGACTGCGGGTCTTAATGGCTTCATATTCGGCTTCCCGTTCAGACACAGTTCGAGCCAGTGCCGGAAACTCAGGATCGATTGTGTTGAGATAGTGGTCGAACAGAGCCTGTTTCTGCTCCTCCGTCCGCTGATCAGCAGCTACAGCCAGAATGGCACGCAGTGCGGCATTTCCCGAGAGAATTTTCACTTCGGCAGCCGAGAGTGTTCTGGCATAGACTCGCACATCCTGCAATGCCGCTCCATCAAGCACTGCTCCCTGACTGCGTTGACCAATCCGGAGCGGCGTTTCGGTGTGCAATGAAGCCCCCGGTTTGATCGAGTTCGTATCGACCCTCAGTTTCTGCTCTTCCCCATCAATATAGATTTTCACACCTGCCGGAGTTCCGGAACCATCATAGGTCGCAAACAGATGCTGCCAGGTTCCCGGTTTGACCGTTGCATTTTGTGTGGTGACCTTGAAGGCATTATCAGGCCAGTTATCGATGATGTGGACGGAATAGGCATTTCCATTCTGCCACAGGTCATAACCACGATGCTGGGCCTGCTCATCCATGCGGGCCAGAATCCCGCCCGATGCCGAATCATTGGCAGGCTTGATCCACACGCCATAACTGAAGGGCTGATTCAGTTCAAAGTCCCCTGCTCCACCCAGGTTGAATGTACTCCCCGGTTTGATGACGGGTGCCGGACCAGCTTTGCCATCTGGAATCCAGGTCAGTTCCCCATCGGCAGACAGTTTTTGAGCGGGGGCCAATGCACTGGCAACTTCCTTCCCCGAGCCTTCATTCAGCAGATAATGTACCTGAAGTCCCTCTTCCGATGGTCCTTCTCCCAGCGAATCAGCGGTAGCCGACGAAGCCCAGGCATCAAATTCGGGACGAGCGGTATTCTTGCGTGTCTCTCGCGCCTGCTTGGCAGCAGCGATTTCATCGGGCAACGCCTGCCAGCGCTGGCGATCCGGCTCACTGGGAACCATCAGAACCGGCCCCCGTCCATCTTTTGTGTTCCCATCCAGTGGCCCCTGTGTTGTGTTCCGGAAGAAAGCAGCCAGAGAATAGAAATCCTTCATCGAGATTGGATCAAATTTGTGATCGTGACATTGTGAGCAGTTGGTCGTCAGGCCGAGATAAACCCAGCCAAACGTCTGCACACGGTCAACGGCGTAGTTGGCCAGATTCTCTTCGGCAATCGTGCCCCCTTCGTTCGTGGTGATATTGCAGCGCTGAAATCCGGTGGCAATCAGTTGATCGTCCGTCGGGTTGGGCAACAGATCGCCCGCCAGCTGCTCAATCGTGAACTCATTAAACGGCTGGTTGCGGTTGAAGGAACGGA
>JAGQQT010000371.1 GCA_020426065.1 Planctomycetaceae bacterium
CAACAGTTACATGCTGCACGCGATCGAAACCTATCCGGATGCATTTCGGGGCGTGGCCATTATTGATGAAAACAAACCGGATGTCCCGCAAACGATGCGACAGCTGGCAACCCAGGGAGTGCGGGGTTTCCGGTTGTATGCATTCGCGGACCGAACAGCTTCCTGGCCCGGTTCAGCGGCCATGAAAACCATGTGGACTGCTGGAGCGGATCAGAATCTGGCCATGTGCCTGCTGACAGATCCGGAGTCCCTGGAAATCATCGACAAAATGTGCACCCGTCATCCGCAGACTCCCGTTGTGATCGATCACTTCGCCCGCATCGGAATGAAAGGTCCCGTCGACCAGAGTCAACTGGATGCTCTATTGAGACTGGCTAGGTTTCCCCAGGTCAAAGTCAAAGTTTCGGCCTTTTATGCCCTCGGGCAAAAGAAACCGCCTTACCTCGATCTTGGCCCCATGATCCGGCAGTTGCGGGATGCGTTCGGTGCGGAAAGACTCATGTGGGGATCGGATTGCCCCTATCAGGTTCAAAAAGGACATGATTACCGCAGTTCCATCGAATTGATTCGCAGTCGCCTCGACTTCCTCACCCCGCTGGAAAAACAGCAGATCCTGCAAACCACCGCTGAGTCCCTCTTTTTCGGTCCCTCCCCCGGTTAATACCAGCCTTCCATACACCGCCAAGGAACAGTGTCCTCATGATTAATCGTGCACTGCTCATCCTGACGCTTCTGACCTCCTGCCTGATTCCCGGTTCAGTTCGGGCGGGAGAAATTTCTGCGACAGATCTGGAATTCTTCGAAAAGAAAATCCGCCCCATTCTCTCTGCACATTGTTATGAATGTCACGCAGGGGATGAAGACAGTGGTGGACTCCGCCTGGATTCCGCTCCTTCGATCAGCATGGGAGGTGATTCCGGCCCCGCAATCTCAACTGAGAATCCTCCGGCCAGTCTGTTACTGGTGGCCGTGGAATACCAGAATCCAGATCTGCAGATGCCACCGGAGCAAAAACTTTCTGCTGACCAGATTGCCGATTTGCGGGATTGGGTTTCCCGCGGTGCCCCCGATCCACGTACGGAAATTACTCCAAAATCGGCGCCAGCGGTAACAGGAATGAGTCTCGCCGAAGGAAAACAGTTCTGGTCATTTCGGCCAGTCGAACGGCCCGATGTTCCTGCCTCAGATGAGGGGACTCATCCGGTCGATGCCTATGTGCTGGCTGAACTGAAACAACAGGGGTTAACACCAGCCGAATCAGCAGACCGCCTGACGTTGCTGAGAAGAGTGACATTTGATCTCACAGGACTCCCTCCCACAGTCGCCGAGCAGCAAGAGTTCCTCAATGACACTTCCGCACAGGCCTGGGAGAACCTCATCGAACGCCTGCTGGCCTCCCCGCAATACGGAGTCCACTGGGGTCGACACTGGCTGGACGTTGCCCGCTATGCCGATTCCAATGGTCTCGACGAAAACCTGGCATATGGGCATGCCTGGCGGTATCGGGATTACGTGGTCGATTCGTTCAATGCAGACAAACCTTATGACCGGTTCATCCTCGAACAACTCGCCGGAGACCTGTTGCCGGACGCGACTCAGGAAACCCGCACCGCCACCGGATTCCTTGCTCTGGGCGCAAAAGTTCTGGCAGAACCGGATCTGGTCAAGCTGGAAATGGACATCATCGATGAGCAGCTCGATACCATGGGCAAGGCCCTCTGGGGAATGACTCTTGGCTGTGTCCGTTGTCACGATCATAAATTTGATCCGATGACCCAGCAGGACTACTACGCTCTGGCTGCCATCTTCAAGAGCACAAAAAATCTGGCAGGAACCAACACCGGCGCCATCAAGCACTGGTATGAACATTCCTTTGCAACGGATGAAGACAAAGCTCAAATCGAAAAAGTTGAAGCGGAGATCAAAGAGAAGAATAAGGTTGCCTCGACTTACAAGAATCAGGCCATCTCCCGCATTCAGCAGGAAGCCAACAGCAAGGCTGCTGAGTATCTTGCCGCAGCAACCAGGATCACTCCCGGAATGTCCCTGACACAAATCGCCAGGGTTGCTGAATCATTCGAAATCCATCCCCGCATTCTGCAGAACTGCCGACTCTATCTGGATAACCATCCTGAGGAAAAGCGTTTCGCATTCTGGCGCGAACATCAGACTGATGCCGATCCACAGGTTCTACTGGATCATTACCGGTCCTACTTTGCTACTCCACCTGAGCTCTCCGAAAGTGAAAAAACGGATGAGAAAGCCGTTGCCAGACACAAGTTCGAATTCCTGCTCCTGCCGGACAAGCCCGAGCACATTCTCTCGGACGAGGAAATCGCAGAGTATCACCGCCTGCTGGAAGAGGCCCGCCTGTTCGAATCTAGGGCTGCCGATGAACCTGCCGCCATGGGAGTTGGTGAAGGGGAAGTAATTCCCCAGCTGGCGATTCACATTCGCGGCAGCCATAACAATCTCGGACAGGAAGTCCCCCGCGATGTCCCGGCCATCTTCAAACAGGATGCCACTCAGCTCGCCATCCCGGAAGGAGAGAGCGGCAGGCTGCAACTGGCTCAATGGGCTGTCGATCCCCGTCATCCGCTCACCGCTCGCGTAATGGTCAACCGAATCTGGGGTTGGCACTTTGGTCAACCTCTGGTGACCACAACGGAAAATTTCGGAGCATTGGGAGCAGCGCCTTCACATCCCGAACTGCTCGAATGGCTGACCGCAGAGTTCGTCAGTTCCGGCTGGTCAATCAAAACACTGCATCGACTGATCCTGACATCGAAGACCTATCAGCTCGCCTATGAGCATCCGAACTTCACCAGCCACCAGACAATTGATCCGGGAAACCGCTATCTGTGGCGAGCCCACCTGCAACGATTGCAGGCTGAGTCGGTCAGAGATTCCATACTCTCCGTCGCAGGCATCCTGGATGACTCTCTGGGCGGGAAAACCATCCCACTGCGAAATCGTCAATTCGTGTTTAATCACACATCGCAGGATCACACCCGCTATGACAGTCTCAGGCGGGCAATTTATCTGCCGGTCGTCAGGAACAATCTGTACCCTCTTTTCTCTCAGTTCGATTTCCCGGATCCAACAATGCCCACCGGACATCGGTCTCAGACCATTGTCGCCCCGCAGGCTCTCCTGCTGCTGAACTCGGACCTGATCTCGCAGGCGGCCGAACAGTTTGCCAGGAGAATTCTGGATTCGAGTCCGAATCCGTCTGACCGGGTCAAAACTGCCTACCAGCTCGCATATTGTCGGGAGCCTGATCACGTTGAAGCAGAACTGATCCAGAAGTTTCTGACTTCCCAGACCCCCACCATAGAATCCGAACTGACGATCTGGACACAGTTCTGCCACAGTCTGCTCGCCTCGAATGAATTCATCTACTTGAAGTAAGTTCATGGAACCGCTCATGAAATCCCAGTTTTTCCAGAATCGGCGGTCTCAGCTCAAAGCAACCGCTGCCGGCTTTGCCTCAGTCGCTTTTCATGGGCTGCTGGCACAAACAGCACAGGCAGAAACGGCAGGCCAGAGTTTGCCTGAGCCCCATTTCCCGGCACGCGCCAAACGGGTGATCTTCCTGTTCATGAAGGGAGGCCCCTCGCATGTGGACACCTTCGATCCCAAACCGCTGCTGGATCGGGATCATGGAAAACCGCTGCCGTTTCCACTTCCCAAAGTCACCTTTGCCGAGCAGGGGAATCTGCTCAAATCTCCCTGGAAATTCCGGCAGTACGGTGAAAGTGGCCTGCCGGTCAGTGATCTGTTCCCCAACGTCGCCCGGCATATCGATGATCTCTGTATTCTCCGCTCAGTCCACGGCACTAATCCTGCTCACGGCGGCGCATTGCTGAAACTGCACACCGGAAGCGATCAGTTTGTCCGCCCCAGCATGGGAGCCTGGGTGGTGTATGGTTTGGGAACCGAGAATGAAAATCTGCCTGCATTCCTCACCATCTGTCCGACACTGGCTCATGGTGGCGTGAATAACTGGGGCTCCGCATTCCTGCCTGCCCGCTGCCAGGGAACACCTTTGGGAAATGCGAGCCTGTCTGCCAGTAAAGTCGGAATTAAACATATTCAGAACGCCAAACTTGATCTGAATACGCAACGCAACCAGATCGATTTCATTCAGGAACTGAATCGTCAGCATCTGGCCCACACTCCCCATGCCGATGCACTGAATGATCGGCTGGAATCATTCGAACTCGCTTTTCGCATGCAGACTGAAATGCCAGAAGCTCAGGATCTGTCTCAGGAATCCGAGGCGATGTTCAAGCTGTATGGCCTGGATAATCCGGTGACCGAGGATTTCGGTCGTCAGTGCCTGATGGCCAGACGGTTCCTCGAACGGGGCGTGCGGTTTGTGCAGGTCACGCACAGCGACAGCGAAGTCCAATGGGACCAGCACGGGAAGCTTTACGAGGGCCACAGTAAAAATGCACTGGAGGTAGATCTTCCCATCGCAGGTCTGCTGCAGGACATGAAAGCTCGCGGTCTGCTCGACGATACGCTCGTGCTCTGGGGCGGAGAATTCGGTAGAACTCCCACTGCCCAGGGAACCAATGGACGGGACCACAACCCGCATGGATTTACGATGTGGATGGCCGGAGCAGGAGTGAAGGGGGGCTATGCGTATGGGGCTACTGATGATTACGGCTATTACGCT
>JAGQQT010000372.1 GCA_020426065.1 Planctomycetaceae bacterium
TCCCAGCCGCCATAGTTCAGCGTGACAAATCCCACCCCGGATTCGCACAGCCGACGGGCCTGCAACATCTGTTGTCCCAATCCCGGGCCATAGCGATCGACAACACGTGGATCTTCATACTTCAGATCAAACGACTGCTGGGCACGGCTCAGAATCAGATCGAAAGCCTGCTGGTCAAAGGAATCAAGTCCTTTCATGAGGCCGGAACGATCGATTTCCCGACGGACATTATCAATCCCACTCAGCATTTCCCGGCGATTGTCGAGGCGAGTCCGATCGACTGTCAAAGCCATATTTCGGCGGGCTTCTCCGCCTGGATCAAATGGTCCAAATGCCGTTCCCAGAAATGCGGGGCCATCTGCGTAAATGCCGCCTAACCGCACATAGGTCGGAAGTCCGGTTGAAGGATGGTTTGTTCCACGAACTCGGGAAACGATTGACCCCAGGAAAGGTCGATCTGCCACGGCACCATTGTCTGCCAGCCGGTTGTCGTACCCGGTCATCACATAGTGGGTTCCACCGGAGTGGCCACTGTTAGTGTGTGCGAACGAACGCACAAAAGCCATTCTGTCAGCAACCTGAGCCATGCGTTCAAAGTTGCCACCCAGAGTCACACCGGGCAGCACTGTTTTCACTTCCCCCGTGACACTCCGATACTCCGAAGGCGCTGTCATTTTGGGATCAAAGGTCTCAACCTGGGTTGGTCCTCCGCTCAGCCACAGCCAGATGACGGCCTTGTCAGGTGTCGGCCCCAGTTCGCCAGCAGCAGCCTGACGCTTCAGCAAATCGGAAGTGGTTAGCCCCGCGATCCCGGCACCAAGTCCAAGCCCCCCCACGCGCATGAAATTTCGACGAGATAAACCTTCACAGTTAGAACGACGAGGTCCGCAAAGAAAATCGATCATCCCGCAAACTCCAGTAAAACTGGGAGAAGAACCCTCTACCTGATATAGGCAATTGCTGATTTATGATATTTGATTATTTGGGGTTCGCAAGCTGATTTGAGACAATGCTGCGTTTTAGCAGCCAGAATCTGGCAGTTGTGCGTACAGAAAAAGGCAGCCATTTTAGGGGAAGTGGCACATTCAAAAGCCCCGGACTGTTCCGCCAGCATGAAACCGTTACATGTGAATGGTTCGTTTGGCGACGGCCATGGCAGCTTCTTTGATGGCTTCCGCCAGGGTGGGATGAGCATGGGAAGCGCGGGCAAGGTCTTCGCTGCTGGCAGAGAATTCGATCGCGACAGCGACTTCCGCAATCAGATCGCCTGCGTGCGGGCCGATGATGTGTGCTCCCAGAATCCGGTCGGTACGAGCGTCGGCCAGGATTTTGACCAATCCTTCTGCATGCCCGATGGCGCGGGCACGGCCATTGGCAGCGAACGGGAATGTTCCCACCTTGTATTCGATCTTCTGTTCCTTGAGCTGCTCCTCGGTGGATCCGACGGAAGCGACTTCCGGATTGGTATAAACGATCGCGGGAATGGCCTGATAGTTGACGTGTCCGTAGCCGGTGGACAGGTATTCGACGCAGGCAATCCCTTCTTCTTCCGCCTTGTGTGCCAGCATCGCTCCGCCGATGACATCCCCGATGGCATACACGCCTTCGGCAGAAGTCTGGTAATGCTTACCGACCGGAATGAAGCCACGTTTATCGGGAGTGACGCCGATTTTCTCCAGGCCGAGATCCTGGGTATTCGGTTTGCGTCCAACCGCCACCAGCACCCGTTCGCAGCGGATGCTGTCCATGCCATCAACATGAACGTCGCACGATTTGCGATTGACCGAAACTCCGGTCACCTTGGCACGGAGCTGGAATTGAAGTCCCTGGGACTGGAACGTCTTGAGGGCCTGTTTGGCCAGCTCGCCATCCATCCCGGGCAGGATACGATCGAGATATTCAAGGACGGTTACCTGGGAACCGAGACGTCGCCAGACGGATCCGAGTTCCAGTCCAATCGCTCCCGCTCCAATCACCACCAGAGATTCGGGCACCTTCTGGAAGCAGAGGGCTTCGGTACTGGAAACTACCCGTTCCCCATCCAGTTCGATGCCTGGCAAGGTTGTTGGCACACTGCCGGTGGCAATCAGAATCTGACGAGAGGTGAGCAGTGATTCACCGTCGGCATTATTCACCTGGATTTGTCCGGGGCCGAGAAACTTCGCGTGCCCCTGAAACCGACTGATCTTGTTTTTCTTGAACAGCCCGTCGATCCCGCGGGTGAGCGTGGAGACGGTTTCATCTTTCTGGGCCAGCATCTGGGGCAGGTCCAGTTCGAGTTTGCCGATCTGGACGCCCCGCTTGCCGAATGATTTTTTGGCCTGTTCGTAAAGATCACTCGATTCGAGTAACGCCTTGCTGGGAATACAACCCACTCGCAGGCATGTTCCTCCCAGCGGCTTTTCCTTTTCGATACAGGCGACATTCATGCCGAGCTGAGCGGCCCGAATTGCGGCGACATATCCACCCGGTCCCGCTCCGATGACGATCAGATCAAATTGAGAACTCATGCGGCTCGCCCATCGCTGGAATGTGAATCAAAAAGGGGTCGGATTGCAGAGAAGTCAGCTTAAATTTCCATCAGCATGCGTGCTGGATCTTCAATGACTTCCTTGATTCGCCTGAGGAATGTGACGGCTTCCCGTCCATCAACAACGCGATGATCGTATGTGAGCGCGACATACATCATCGGACGAATCACAACTTGTCCATTCAGAGCGATTGGTCGCTCCACAATGCCATGCATTCCCAGCACGCCACTTTGCGGGGGATTGACGATAGGAGTGGAGAGCAGCGAGCCATAAACGCCACCGTTCGTGATCGTGAAACAGCCCCCTTCCAGCTCTTCCAGACCAATTTTGTTTTCACCAGCCCGTTTGGCGAATTCGGCAATCTTGAGCTCGATTTCTGCAAAGCTCATCCGCTCGACATTGCGCAGGACAGGCACCACTAGCCCCTTGCCACCACCAATTGCCACGCCGATATCATAGTAATTTCGATAGACGAGTTCGTTGCCGCGCATGATCGCGCTGATCTGCGGAACCTGATTGAGTCCATCCAGCACGGCTTTGACAAAGAAAGACATGAAGCCGAGTTTGCAGTTGTATTTTTTCAGGAAGGAGTCTTTGTACTGATTTCTCAGGGCCATCACATAGGACATGTCAATTTCGTTGAAGGTGGTCAGCAACGCAGCCTGATGCTGCGCGGAGACAAGTCGCTCTGCAATCCGACGTCGAATGGGACTGAGCGGAACAACTTCTTCAGAACGTTGAGCATATCCTGAGACGGTAGGATCTTTTGCCGAGATAGCCATCACATCTTCTTTGAGGATCCGGCCACCAGGTCCGCTTCCGGGAACCTGAGCAGGATCCAGTCCCCGCTGCGACAATTCGCGGGCAGCTGAGGGCATGACTTTGGTTTCACCCGAACTTGAAGGGCGGCCACCATTTTCACTGGCAGCAGGCGCAGGAGCGGGTGATTTCGGCTTGGATTCTGCGGGCTGTCCGGCGGGAGCTTCTGCCTCTTCGAAGTAACCGATCACATCACCGATGACGGCAGTTTCGCCGGCTTTCTTGAGAATCCGGGTGACTTTTCCACCAGCGGGAGCCGGGACATCAAAAGTCGCCTTGTCTGTCTCGAGCCCGACGATTTCCGTGTCGGCAGCGACCCATTCCCCTTCCGGGATATACCACTCGCCGATTTGAACTTCCGTGATGGATTCACCAACTGCTGGAACCTTGATTTCCATCCCCATGGATGACTCCGACACGCTCCCAGGCGCGAATGATCATGAAAAAAGCCAGAGGTGAGCCAGATCTCAGCTCAAACACTCCAGAGTCGCGACACTCCATCGCCGACTTCTGTTGAGAATACGTCCCCTGTCATAGACGTCAACAGATGTGAGCGCAAATTCCTTAAACCATCAGGAGATTCGAGTCTGTGTGCGAACCTGTTCACTCCGATGTCCCGGCTGGTTCCGGCACAGACTGGGAAGTTTCGGCAGGTCGCGAAGAGATCTTCTGCTCTGCGGTTTCGACATTGTACTCCAGGACGATCACATCGTCGTAAGAATACTCCTGCAGATTGAGCTTGGCCTGGTAGGGGCCCAGTTTAATTTCAACTTCGTCCTGAAAGATCCCCTTGAATTCAAACTCTCCCTGGCCATCTCCGGGAATCACTTCGATATAATCGTAAACCATTTCGCCATGATGGTGATTCTGTTCAATTTCATGCTGATAACGTTGATCAATTTTTACATAAGGGCGTTTTGTGTGAGGCTTGGCTCCCACAAAATATCGCTCTCCGAGCAGCGACAGGTCACCCCGAATGATACCCTTAAGTGTTCTCTGATGCGGAATCTCGATCAGCAGGTCTTTTTCGCCTGCGCCAATCGGCTTTGCCACGACTCTCTCACCAGCGGGTGTTTTCACCAGAACGAAGATCTTTCCATCTGAGGGAATCTGGTCCAGCACAAATTTTCCGGCCTCATCGGTTTTGGCAACCAACTCCCCGTTGCCACCATAACTATGTGATCCATGTCCTTTCTGGATTCGCAACTGCATGAAAAGTTCCGCATCAGCTACTGGATAACCGAGATGATCTACTACCATACCGGTTGTAGGCTTAGCGGGCGTCAGCTCAATGGTGTAGTGCCCCAGGCTGGAAGCATGTTCCACCAGTTCC
>JAGQQT010000373.1 GCA_020426065.1 Planctomycetaceae bacterium
CAATGTGGCCGAAGAGCATCCGGACGTGGTCGCTCGGCTCACCAGGCTGGCGGAACAGGCGCGAGCGGACCTGGGAGATGAAGGTCAGCCCGGTTCCGGTCCACAGACTCGATCGATCGAATCTTCACCCTTGGGATCGGTCGCGCCGATAAACCGGCCGGTTTCGATTCCTCCGCCCGCCCACAGGTTCGAAAAGCCGCGTGGCCAGTGATCCCGTCCAGGCTGCTTTGTTCCAGCCGGTGCACTGGCATCACCCGCTCCGGTGCTGGGCTGGTAATTGATTTTCGGAGTTCGACCGAATTCTCCCGTGACAACAACCAGCACCCGTTTGTCGAGTCCACGCTCGTAGATGTCTTCAATCAGAGCGGAAACGGCCTGGTCATACACTTCGGAGCGGAATTGCAGGGCATCAAACACGTGATGATTGACCGCATGGTCGTCCCAGTTATTCACCCGTCCACACAGCGGGCCATGCAGACTGGTGGTGAGAATATCCACGCCCGCTTCAACCAGCCGGCGAGCCAGTAACAGTTGCTGGCCCCAGGTATTCCGCCCGTAACGGTCACGGGTCTGAGGGTCTTCCTGGGACAGGTCGAACGCTTCCTTGGTTTTGGGATTCGTGAGCAGAGTCATCGCCTGAGCTTCGAATTCGTCAAGCGCCTCCAGCTCGCCTGCCTTGTCAAAGGCACGTTCGAGTGTATCGAGATTCTGCCTCAACGAACTCCGACGCTGCAGCTGCCTGACCTGTGAGACATCGGAAAGACCAATGTTGGGAACCGTAAACTCCGGCTTGTTGGGATCCCCTGTGACGATGAACGGAGAATAGGCATCCCCGAGATAAGCCGAACCCGTGTAATTGGTTGGCGGATTCACACCGACATAGCGAGGGAGCGGATTGTCCCGGCTTGTTCCATGAGCCCGCATGTAATTGGCGACTGACATCCAGTCCGGCAGGCGTGGCTTGTTTTTATCCCGGGTGTCGGGATCTCCGGAGAGCAACTGCATGGAGCCCGCCGGATGTCCGCCAGCCGTTTGACGCATCGAACGGAGCACGGTGAACTTGTCGGCAATGGCGGCCTGGCGGGGAAGCAGTTCGGTAAAGTGCAGCCCCGGAACTTTGGTTTCAATTGTGGAAAAAGGCCCACGATACTCGCTGGGAGCGTTGGGTTTGGGATCGTACGTGTCGATATGCGAACATCCACCCGGCTTCCAGACCATGATCACAGCATTTTGCTGGCGGTTTCCGGCTACAGGAGAAGCCGCTCGAAGCTTCAGCACACCAGGCAGGGTCAGTGAGGCAAAACCAGCCAGACCCATCCGCAAAAAATCGCGTCGGTTTTCAAAGGCCGGTCCCGGACAGCAGGAAGCAAAAAATCGATGACTCATTTTTGAACGATCTCCTCTGTCGGAGTAACGCGAATTCGAATCGGTTCCGAGACGATAATATCTACAATATCTTTTGGCGATGATTTACGGGTGGCATCCTGCACGCGTTTCTCCGCCAGTTTGAAGGCATTTTCCAGTTCGGTTTTCTGAGTGTTCAGACTGTCCAGCTGAGTTTGCTGAGCGGACTGATCCTGTTCGGCAGCAGCCGCCAGAACCTGCTTCTGCTGTTCAATCTGTTCGTTCAACTGGGCCTGCTGCTGTTTGATCTGCTCCAGAGCGGTTTCTGCCTGAGACAGCTCTTCCGGACAGTACCGATACTTGGCCACCGCACTGCCATAGAAGGCGATAGTGTATTCGCCCGGCTCGGTTTTGAGTGCAGCCAGATCCAGTTTGGCCTCGGCAGTGTCCGCATCGAGGGCAACTTCAAAGGGAGCGGCTTTTTCGAATCCGTTCCCGAATGTTTTCATGGTCAGCACTTTCCCTGAAAACTCGCAACGGCGGGTTTGCTTCAAAGGAATCTGAAGTGTCTCTCCTTTTTTCGCTTCCCAGACTTTCTGCTCAGTGGCGGCCAGTGAGAGCGGTGCCTGCTCTGCGGTGGAAACGGAAATGGGAAAATCCTGAACCAGTTTGGGACAGGGAATTTCCGACCAGGCATTCGAGACCGGCCAGGCCATCGTAGCCAGATAACCATTCCGCTCCACCTTCTGGCCATCGATGGTAGAAGTGCCAAAGAAGCGGGCATTGGAGAAACCGGTAGGAGCGTTTTCCTCTGCTCCGATGATGACAATCCCATTCGATTTCCCGGAGGGGATTGTCAGGCCAGTTGCCTTCACGCCTTCAGGCAGGTTGTCAAACTGAAGTTCAATAGGACCATCGAACCCATCACGACGAAAGGCCATCACTTCCAGAGCCATCACCGCTCCTCCTCGGAGTGCCATCGGTTTCGAAAGGGCATTCCGATCCCCATTGCGCAGCTCCATATGCAGCGGCCAGGTGACCAGTGCAAAATCCGGCTCTGCTTTCCGGATGAAAAGTTCGTAGCGGTTGTTGGGATCATTTCGCGTTCCGCCGAACAGATCGGTCAACTGAAGTTGATACTCTCCGTCCTCCGGGATTTCCAGTTTGCCAATGGCATCAGTAGAACCGGAATTGTACGGAGGTCCGTCATAGGAATAGCCGTTGCTGGAAACCTTGACCGGGCTGGGGATGTCCGTCAACTGCAGGACATCGGTCAGTTTGGTTTGCTCTCCGTTCGGTTCCAGCCTCTGGACAACGATGGAAGAATCGGTAGAAAGGCCGAGCCGTTCGGAGGCGACTTCAATCCACCACACTTCCTCTTTTTTCGCCGAGAACTGAAAACGATCCACATCGGCAGCGGGATAAAAACTGCCAGAAATCCGGGCCGGAAGCGTGATGTTCATAACCGCGTTATTGTCTGTCGAGTCCTGTTCCGCCTGCTCAGGCAGCCCGGCCAGATTCAATGGGGGCCAGGAAAAGGAACTGACAGTCCGCACGGGGGGAAACCGTGAAAACTGCTGATCGGACTGCAGGTTCTGGATCCGCAGACGATAAAAGTAATGGGGGCCACCGTTAAAGGTCAGGTCGTGAATCTTGACCAGATAGGTGCCGGCTTCAGAGACAGCAAAGTGCAGAATGCCGCCCCGGCGTTCCACCATCAGGTCCTGGCCATCCTGGTCGGCAATGATCAGGACTGGTTTCAATTTGGAATCGATGTTGAGGGTTCCACAGTCAATCACCAGATTCTGACCCGCTTCGGCAGTAATCGAATAATAATCGACTTCACGGGCTGTGACCGCTCCATTGCAGATTGAGTTCAGAGGAACGGCTTGAGCATTGGCGACAGAGCGGTTGTTCCCCGCCTGAACCACCTCTTCAAATTGAGCAACGTGAAAAGCGCGAGCCGTCGACAAACCGAGTCGGGAAGTCACACGGGCATCGTAAATTCCGGGAGCACAATCCGGAGCCACTGTGACCAGGTAATGATTGGGGATGACCTGGCCGGCCTCATCTTTCTTGGGCTCTGCGGAAATTCCCGGTGCGGAAAACAAGAGAGCATCCAGCCCTTCCAGATACTCTCCTCCGGTAACCACTTCTACGGTCGTTCCCACTTGGGCTCCCATGGGCATGAGCGTGAGTAACCGGGGAGCGGGCAGACAGACGGATTGAGCCTGAGCGGCGGCATCTGGCAGCGCCAGCAGACAGGCCAACAGAAGTAGACTTCGCAAAGGGAGCTGGAGCAGATTCATCATAAACCTCTTGGCATCCAGAACAGAAGTTGATTAGGAAGATCAGTGATTGAACAGAAATTCTTTGGCATTCATGAGTGCCCAGATCAGATCTCGATAATTCTGCAGTTCCGACTGTTTTTCAGCAATCGGTTGATCGTTGGCATCGAGAACAGGCTGGGCGAGATAGTCTCGGGCGGCTTCCAGTTCTGACGGAGTCGGTTTTCGGCAGAAGGCTATGAGATACAGTCGATGGATGTTGGCTTCCGTGGAATCCTCTGCTGCTGCCAGTTGAGCAGCGGTTCCGTTATTGGTAGCCAGTCGGGTTTTCATTTCGTTTGAGTTGAGCAGGTGAAGTGACTGGGCCAGGCTGGATGTCTGAACCCGCTCACATTCACACACGCTCGTATTTTCAGGACGCCCGAAGACCCGCAAAAACTCCGAGGAACGGTTGTAGCTGTTATCTGGCAAGGCAATTGCCCGTGTCCCCGCAGGCAGGTTCGCATAGGAGGTTTGATTGCCGGTCAGATCATCAATGGAATCATGCAGAACTTCGGCCTGCATTCGACGGGGGTAGAAGCGGGAATAGTTCTGGCGGTCGACCAGGTTCGCTTCATTCGGTTGAGAGCTGAGTTGATAGGCGTGAGATTGGGTAATCACGCGTACGAGTTCTTTCAGGTCAAATCCGGACTGAATGAAATGCTGTTCCAGAGCGGCCAGCAGTTCGGGATTTGTCGGCGGATTTGTATCCCGGATATCATCTTCCGGCTCGATCAGGCCACGAGTGAAGAAGTGCTTCCAGTAGCGATTCACCACCGCCTTGGCAAAGAACTGATTTTGGGGATCACTCATCCAGTCAGCCAGAAACAGCCGCGGATCCTGATCAGGCAGAATGTTATCGTAGGCGATGCCCAGAGCGGCAGGTCGGAGTTCTTCGCCAGATTTCACATTCTTGGCCACGGCGATGCCGCGCTGATGGAAGATATAATCTTCTCCCTGCACGCCCGTCGGTTTACGGCCCACCTGGCTGAAGAAGGCCGACAGACTGT
>JAGQQT010000374.1 GCA_020426065.1 Planctomycetaceae bacterium
ATATTAATTCACCTACGCCCCAGGAGTATGGGACATTCCGATTTGCCTCTCAGCCATTTGCCGGAGCTGGTCCCAGTCACAATCCCAGCAAATGGCCACTTTACAGCGGCAAGTGGGAACTGCAGGTGAGCGATCGTTCCCGGAATGTGAGTGCAGCCAATGGGAACAATTATGAAGAGCATGAACTGATGCGGACGACAACAGGAGTGATTGCCTGGTGTCAGACCTATAGTCAGTATGCCGATTTCGAAAACGATCCTACCACGACCACTTATGGTGTCCTGCAATCCAAAAATCATGCCGGGCAAGAGAACCTCTACCTGGTGGATGAGCCGGGAGAGATTAATGTGGAACCTGCCTTCCGGAACAACGCCAGTGATGGTCTGTTTTCAATTGCCGAGACGCAGTTTCTGCACTTCAGTGATGGGGACTGGGGTCGGGTGAAAGCGACCTTCTCATCACGGTTGCAGAAACTGGTTGAATACAATTTTGACCGAGATACCGATCCCTATGATCTGGGAGGGACTGCCTATGATGATGGAGCGGTTCTCCGCAGCCAGTTTACCACCGAAAGCTGGGATCGCTGGGAGTTCTCATTTGCACCGGCTCTGGGGGCGGACTTCTCGGATGTGACCACCCATGACGACGGTGGTTATGGCTCGACCAATTATTCCCAGACCCGTGGCTGGGAGTTCAACCCGGTCAATAATGACGTGACACGACTTGCCTTTCCGCCCGAGTTTGTGGGGGCAAAGCGCTACACAGTCAATGATCCCTTCCGCCCGGAAACACGTCAGTGGTTGACCGTGGAGTTAAATCGGGATGTGACCTACAGCAATTTTGCTCTGCCACAGCAGAAGTTAAACCTGAATCGTCTGCTGGACAAGGATCCGACTGGTCAGTTCCGCCAGCGTCAGCTCACACCGCATCCTGTTTTTGAGAACGGATTAGACTCGGATGACAACAACATTCTCAACCTGATGTATGGGACCGGAACGTCTGTGGTCAAGTTGTACGGAAACGGGAACCCGCTTCCTGCTCAGGTCTTCTTTGAGAAGATGCAGAACGACAAATTCGTTCAGGAATGGTGGGCCAAGTATGACCGTCAACGTCTGGCACGAGACATCTATTGCCTGTTGTATGTTCTGGGGAACGGGAATGACAGGGCTGATCCGACTTACCAGAACACGGGAAGTTCCAATCGCAATGATCCTTATCCGGTGATTGTCGGCGAAACCGATAATGAGGATACGGATCTGGATGGAAATCCGGATGGAGATGGCGTGAACGACAATCTGCAGGCGATGGCCCAGTTTGCTGTCAACTATGTGGATGCACTCGATCGCGACAGTGTGATCACCGAGTTTGTGTACGATACCGACCTCTCCGATGGCTGGGATATTGATGGTGCGAAAGTCACCAGCAGTGGGGATTTCCAGGATACCAGTGGAGAAACTCGCAGTGTGTTCGGCGTGGAGATGCAACAGCTGACCTTCAGCGAAACTTTCTGGGTTAACATTCAGTCAGAGCCGATGGACAGTATGAAGACCCGCTGGGATGACAATTCAGCGATTCAGTTCCTGTTCATGGAACTGCGGAATGCCTGTCCGTTTGATGTTTCCACCATTAATAACACCTGGCGTATTCGCAGGATCATCGGGAATGATGACGGAGATCCCACTGTCAGCGAATCGGATGATCCTACAATTACATTCACACGTACCGAAGGGGCTGATACCTTCCAGGATGATGTCCGTCCGGGAGCGCTATTCCGTGTGCAGTTGCATAATGGAGGGGCTGGCCATGATGCTCACCTCTATCTGGATGCAGATGGGAGTATGACGATTGAACCAGGGGAACTCATCTGCCCCTCCTTCAATGAAGGCTCACTGGATGACCGCAATTACATTGATTTGAACAAACCGGGACACAACAGTGAGTTTTCCGGAAATGCGGCCAACTTTTTTGCCGCCATCCCGAATGACAAATTTGAAATTGTGCTGGAACGTCGGGCCAACATGCAGGGTGACAGTCTGCTGAACAACTCACGTGAAGATGTCAATCCCTGGGTGCGGGTGGATTACATGCAGTGTGTGCGGGATGGGGATGTGGACTTGCTGGATGACACGACCGGTGATTTCAGGTCGGACGCATTTCAGGATCATTACAGTATCGAACGTCGGGAGCCATTTGCCCGGTTCCCCCGCTCTAATGGTACCGATACCAATGAGCACACGGGTTCCTCAGTTGCGCCTTATCGGAACCACTCCATGGGACCGGAAACACCAGCTGCTGATGATCATCCTTATGTCGAAAAGAACTCTAACTGCCCTGAAGTGAACAGCACTGCAACCTTTACGTTGTGGCAGCCTCACTTTGATCGCGATTTCACCTCTGTCTTTGATCTGTTGAGTATTCCGATTGTCGGTCCTGATCAACTCACAGAAAAACTGGCTGAGGGTGGTCAGATGAGCGGTAAGAATACGGCCTTCACCAAGTTTGCCATTCCCGATCCGGGAACCCGGAATTCGGCAAACGGTGACAATGAAAAGGTGGACAACAACCGCTGGTATCGTCTGTTGGGACTAGTCGAAATCCCCACGGGAGCCCAGCAGGTGTTGCGTGACAGTCTGATCAACCTGAGAACACCTGGGAAAATCAATCTGAACACGATTCGACATCCAGGTGTGCTGGCAGCACTGATTGACGATGACTTCCACCTGGATACGTTCCGTCAGCCGAGAGATGTGGTTGTGGACAGCGATGCGGTAAAGGCAACCTATGCCTGGCTGCAGCTCCGGGAACCTGTCGAATTGCCGAATGGGGCTACCATCAGCCGGGAGCCGAACCGCCACTGGTACGAACAGTTCATGTTCAGCCGGGATCGTCGTGATCCCTATACCGGGTTGACATTGCCGGGGATTCCCGGATCCCGTCCATTCCGTCCGTTCCACTACACAAATATCTATTCCGGAGCGGATGCCAATCTGTATCGGGATTCTGTGGCCTCGGTCGAACATACGATGCTGCGTTCCCTGCCGATCTTCAACGGAGCCGGTCTGGGTGAGAATCTGGATGCACAAGGGGTTCCTGGCCTCGATTCAGGCTCAGGCTGGGGGACCAGAACGGTGACCGATGCCAATATTGAGACCGGAATTGATGAAGCGGTGCAGCGGAGACGTCTGTTTGAAGCCCGAACATCACGGGATCAGGGGGGAGTATTCCCGGGAGGAAGTCCAGTCAACGCAGTGGATTTCCATACCCGTCACCGACTTCTGTCCAAGATTTCGAACAACTCAACCATTCGGAGTAATGTCTTTTATTGCTGGATTCACGTGCAGTTCCATGAAGCAGCGGAAGATGATTTTGGAAATGTCCAGATCGGCGGCCAGCTGAATCCATCCACTCATCCGGCTCAGCGGGCGTTTTTTATCATCGATCGTTCCAAAATGGAGGAAGCCTGGGATCCACGGACCCAGACGTTTGACTGGCGGAAAATGGTGACGTTCAGCCAGATCCTGGACTAGAGGATGGCAGGACTTCAGCCAGGCAACCAGATTTGAGGATCTTGCGGGGTGTATGAACTGAGAATTTTGAGTGAAGGAGGAAATTGGACTGGATTTTTGGTCGAGAAATAACGCATAATGCTTGGAGGATGTGTTGAAAAGTTCCAGCAGAGTTTGAATTTCTGCGAAGATTTCAAATGGATGTTGTGAATCAGGTTCAGCGATTTCCCATCACCTCCGGGACGCGTTCTCGTCCAGGTGCGGAGACTTTTTCCTGATCCCGCATCTCGTTACATTATTCCCTGTGCGGGCCAGAGTTATGTTTGGAAGCGGTGTTCCGGGCCTTTGCCGCTGTCCGAAGGCAAAAAATTACATCTCATAGAGCTTAAGGAGCACTGATATGATTCACCGGATTCCATTCCGCTCGACGTCGAATCGTCGTCGCGGATTTACGCTGATTGAACTGCTGGTGGTGATTTCCATCATCGCCACGCTGGCTGCTCTGATTCTGCCTGGTATTCAGGGAGCACGTGCTTCCGCTCGAAACCTGCAGTGTCTGAATAACATCCGCAACATCGGAACGGCTGTGATGAACTTCTCTTCCCAGAACGGCGGACGTCTGCCGAAACTGGCCGGGGAAACCACTTACACCGATGATGTCGGAACAGACCGCCCCGTGGGGACGTACGATTACGGCTGGCCCGTTTCTCTGCTGCCGATGCTCGACAATGCGGCTCTGTACCAGAAACTGGTCACCCTTGAGTCTCAGCTGACAGCAGACCAGTCACACACCGTGCTGCACAACACGCAGATCACTGTGTTTGCCTGCCCGGATGATGATACCTCTTTCCAGACACCAGGCGGCCTCTCCTACGTGGCCAACACTGGCTATGCTCCATCTGATCTGTGGGGCAATACTGGTGACGCTGCTCATGACTTCGACAACATCAACTGGCTGGATGGAGATGTGACTGCTGGTTATCAACTGTCTGACCAGAGCCGTCTGATCAGTCAGTCGACAGGTGTCATGTGGCGTGATGCTAACAACGGCACCGGTGCTACAACTGATGATACCCGCACCAACGTGACTCTCGATTTCATTTCCGGAAACGATGGTCAGACTCAGACCATGATGCTGTCTGAAAATCTGGATGCCCGTCGCTGGTACTCC
>JAGQQT010000375.1 GCA_020426065.1 Planctomycetaceae bacterium
TGGAGCAGTTTATGTGGCCGACTGGTACGACGGTCGCGTGGCTCACCTGTTGACGATGGAAGAACAGGTCGACAACACGCGCGGGCGCGTTTATCGGCTGGTTCCGAAAGAGGGGAAACTGGATCCGCTCACGAATCTGCAGAAAGTTTCCGTTGATCAGGTGCTGGAGGAACTCAACCATCCCAACCGGACCAGACGATACCTGGCAAGGCAGCGGTTAAGGGAACTGGAGGATCACTCCTTCCTCGCCAAGATCGATCAGGCGTTAAAAGCGGAGACCGCTGCCTATCCGCTGGAACTGTTCTGGGCCCGGCATTCGATCAAGCCTTATACCGATCAGGAACTGGCTGGATTCTGGCAGCACAAATCGGCTCCGGTGAGAGAGTGGTCGGTTCGGCTGGCCTGTGATGATGGGACACTGCAGGATTCTGAAAGTTCTGAACTCTCCGCTCTGGCCACCGGGGAAACCGATGTTGCCGTGCGGAGTCAGATTCTCTGTTCAGCCAGACGGTTGCCTCCCAAACAAACGCTGTCTTTGACACTGACCATGCTGGATCGGGAATCGGATGCCCAGGACCCGCATCTGCCACTGCTTTACTGGTGGAACGTGGAATCGGTGATTTCCCGCGATCCGGCTGTGCTGCAGGAACTGATTGATTCCGATCCGGATCAGTTGCTGAACCGGCGGTTATTTGCCGACCTGCTGGCCGAAAACCTGATCCGCCGACTGGTCAGCAGTCGAGAGATTCCGCTCCAGAAACTGTGCCAGTCGATTCTGATATTGGGTGTAGACCAGCCGTTCGCCGCTCGGTTTGTCAAAGGTTTTGAACTGGGACTGGCGGGCCGTTCGCTGGTAGAAGTTCCTGTGCAATTGCTGACGGCAGTTCGTGAACTGGGATCACTTCCCCTGCCGCTCCGTCTGCGGATGAATGAAGCAGCGGCAATTGATGAGGTTCTGGAGTTGCTGGCAGGTTCTCAAGCAGCGGACAAAAAACTGCCTCTGCTGCAGGTGGCATCGGAAGTGAATGAGCCTCGGCTCGCCCAGGCGGTTTTGCATCTTGCTCAGACAGCAACCGCACCGGAAGTGCGGACCGCCGCCTGGCTGGCTTTGCAGGGACCATTGGGAGATCAACTTCCGTTATCTGTGAAATCCATCCCGAGCGAGATTACCAGTTGGGACAGCCGTGAGATTTCGGCAATGTGCCATACCTTTTCCAGTCGGGTGGCCTGGGCCAGACAACTTGTCGCGGCAGTGGATCAGGGGATTGTGAACAAGGACCTGGTCCCGGCCGATGTGATTCGTCGACTCAGTTTTCATCAGGATGAGCGTCTGCGGGCGGATGTCGCACGAATCTGGAAATCCGTAGCCGGACTGGCCACTGCGGAGATGGCTGCCACTATGACCAGGCTGGCCGGAGTACTCGATCAGCTGGAAGGGGACCCTTACCGCGGGAAGCCGTTATTCAAGCAGCAATGTGGCAAGTGCCATGAACTGTTTGAAGAAGGAGAGTACGTCGGTCCGAGCCTGACGTCTTATCAGCGGACGGATCGCACTCATCTGCTGCGACATATTGTGAATCCAAGCCTGGAAATACGGGAAGGCTTTGAAGTCAAAGTCGTGCTGACGGACGACGGTCGCATTCTGACCGGATTTACCACGTTTGAAGATGAAGAGTCGCTCGTGATCCGTGGTTCGGAAGGTTCTGATGTCCGCGTCCTCAAAGAGCAGATTGAGGAAATCATCCCGCAGCCGGTTTCACTGATGCCGGCCGGCATGCTGGAAAAACTGAGCGATCAGGAAGTGGCCGATCTGTTCTCGTATCTGCAGAGCGCGCAGCCTCTGAATAACTGAGTCATCATGAGGCGTTGCTGGTGAAGAGCCGGGGGGCTTCCGCTTTGCGGAGCGCCCCCGACACCCTTTTTGCAAGTTCACAGCAGATTCAATTAGATAGGCTCAACAGCTCCGTTGGGCATTAATCGCAGAGCGGGACCGGCTTCCAGTGGAGGGCTGGAGAGGATGCCTACGGTAATAACCTCGTCCGTTTCAGTCTCTTTGAGCGAGCCAACGATTTCGACCATCACATGATCTTCCAGCGTCAGATCGAGGTCGTCGTTCAATGCTCGCAGCTTGAGTGAATCCACTCGCTTGA
Source organism: Planctomycetaceae bacterium (assembly GCA_020426065.1). Taxonomy (GTDB): domain Bacteria; phylum Planctomycetota; class Planctomycetia; order Planctomycetales; family Planctomycetaceae; genus Rubinisphaera. The sequence continues at coordinate 2,151 of JAGQQT010000375.1, forward strand.
AACAGTCCAGCAGGCTTTTCAGATCAAATTCAAAAGCGATTCGGGTGCGGCGGCCATCGTGCTTGCCGCCAAAGATTTCCGATTCTCCCAGATAAAACAGAACCTGCCAGCCCTCTTCACGGAAGCGGCAGTCATAGCCGACCCGGGCGGTATCAGCCAGGGGTTCAAACAGGTCGGCGGAATCGTAAATGAATTCCTTGAGCCAGCCTGGTCGCAGGTCTTTTTTCTGTCGTTGTTCAGCACGTTTTTCAGCTTGTCGGATCAGATTTTCCAGAGTTGTGTGTGAATGCATGTTCGGGTCCAAAGGCAGTGTCGTCGTCAATCGTAGTTGTAGTCCCTGTGTACGGAATTCCGTCCCGGAACATGCGATCCCTGCATTGGTGGGCAATCTTCACGATGCCTGTGCGTAGCCTCATCAGGAGGTACAGCATGTGACGAGCCAAATCCGGCTGACTCGTGTGTGACCGAAAGCCATCTTGCTTGACGTTTGACGCTCGGAATCGGTTCCGGCGGGGTGAAGAAGGAGAATTCGTTTCTCCCGGTAAGCTGTTCACCCTACAAACGTGGTTACACTCTCTAGGACTAGGTATCGAACGTAAGGGCGGACCTGCATCAGCCTTTTTTTCTCTGCGGCCAGCAAATCAAACTTCCATCGAGTGCGGGCAATCTTCTCCTCAATGTCTGGCAAACTGTCAGGATCCCTGAGTTTTCCACCAATTGTTGCTATTCTGGTTGAAATGTTCTCCTTCGACTCATTTTCAACGGATCCCTCCGGATGTCAAAATGGGAAGGCGAAACAGACTTTTCCGATTGTAAGGGTTTTCCCAGATTTCAGCGCAGAAATACGAGATCGATGCCACAGCAAGATGAACAAATGGTGCCGCTTGGTTATGACGATGCGGTCCGCAAAGCCAAAACGCTCCTCGAAGCCCTCAGCTGGATTCGCCAGTTTCGCGATCGGCATGTCGTCATCAAACTGGGAGGAAGTGCTCTGGAAGAAGAGGCTGCGGTACGCAGCTTCCTGACCGATGTGATCTTCATGGAAACGGTCGGCATGAAACCGATCCTGGTACACGGTGGAGGCAAAGCGATTTCTGCAGCCGTGGCTGCCGAAGGAATTCAACCAACGTTTGTGCGGGGACGACGTTATACCGATGAACGAACGCTGGAAATTGCCGCCCGGGTGCTGGCCGGAGAAATCTGCGAACATCTCGTGGGTGAAATCCTCAGTCAGGGTGGCCGGGCAGTGGGGTTGAATCATCAGACACAACCGGTCCTCATTGGAGAAAAACTGCAACTGCTGGACGAGCAGGGAGAGTCGATTGACCTGGGCCAGGTGGGACACGTGACCGGATTGAAACGGGATGTGCTGCTGGCCACCTGCCGCTCCGATACCATTCCAGTTCTCCCCAGCATCGCACTCGATCGGGATGGCCAAAAGCTGAACGTCAACGCCGACACAGCTGCCGCTGCAATTGCCCGTCTGCTGCCAGCGGACAAGCTGATTTTCGTCAGCGATGTCCCGGGGATCTTTCTGGATCGCAACGATCCTTCCACACTGCAGTCACATCTGAATGCTGCTCAGTGCCGGGAACTGATCAAAACGGGTGTCATCGATTCCGGTATGGTGCCGAAAGTTGAAGCGGCTCTGGAAGCACTCGAAGCTGGCGTGAAGAAAGTGCACCTCATTGATGCCCGCCTGCCTCATTCCCTGATGCTGGAAGTTTATTCCAACCGGGGGGTCGGCACGGAAATCGTCCTCTGAGGGCAGTTTCTGATCCGGACCGATTGATTTTCCTGCCGTCATCCAGTTAGATAACGGTCTATTGATTGATTGCGACAGATGACGACCATCTGTAACCCATAATGACGCAAGACGCTGACACACTCTTGAGAGGAATACTGATGAAAAAACTGATGAACGTCTCACTGGGCTGTCTGGCAGTTCTGGCTCTGGCCACTTCTGTGCAGGCTGGTGACTGGAAGTCTCTGTTCGATGGCAAAACGCTCGAAGGCTGGACCCAGAAGAACGGTACGGCCACTTACAGCGTGGTCGATGGCACTATTCAGGGTGTTACCAGTGAAGGAAGCCCCAACTCCTTCCTGTGCAGCAATGAAGAGTACGGCAACTTCGAACTCGAATTCGAAGTGAAAGTCCATGACAGCCTGAACTCCGGTTGCCAGATCCGTTCAAAAACCAAAGAAACCGATGGCAAGAACGAAAAATTCGGTCGGGTTTATGGCCCTCAGGTGGAAATTGAAGCCAGCGGAGCCAACGGGGCAGAAGCAGGTTACATCTACGGCGAAGCAACCGGTCGTGGCTGGTTGACTCCCGAAGCGGACCTGAAGCCTCACAAAGTCATGAAAGACGGAGAATGGAACAAGTTCCGCATCGTTGCCAATGGGGCCAACATCCAGACCTGGATCAACGGAGAGCAGATTTCCAATCTGACCGATGAGCCGATTTATGAAACTCATCCCAAAGGTTTCATTGGACTGCAGGTGCATGGCA
>JAGQQT010000376.1 GCA_020426065.1 Planctomycetaceae bacterium
GTTTCCATGTTCATCAACCGGGGCATTCATGTCCATTCCTGACTTTGCCATTATGGATACATTATTAAACTGATCATAATAAGAAGCATACCCGAAAGGCGTAACTCTAGATCCCCTAATAGCACCCCTGGACGTAAGCAAATGCAAATCTGCCCCGTGCTGCAAGCAAGCATTTATCCAATAAGGATTATCATTTCTAGCAGCTAAGTGAACAGCCGAGAACCCATCCCTGGAAAAAGCATTAGGACTCGCTCCGTTTTCCAGTAAAGCTTTAAAGCTTTCAGGCTTATCATGCACCAAGGCATAGCATAGAGGAGTGACACCTGTTAGCAGTCCACTTAAGTCCAAACGCCCCTTGTGTGCCACATATCGCTCAATCTTAGCCACATTCTCTTCTATAACTGCATTGTATATGTCTACTCCGCCAGGGTATATTTCCCTTAAAACAATCCACGATAAAAGAATCGCCAACGCAATACTTATAAATACAGATTTCACCCTGTTTTTTATTATCTTTTCAAGAATACTGCCTTTGACGCACACTGACGGGATTGTATCGTTCATGTTATTTTATCCAACTGAACGCCTATAACGTCCATCTTTGGGTGTTAATAGCAACTAGCCAATAAGCCCTTCCATTGCTTTTCAAGGTAATCGTATCAAATTGGCATGGTGCATGTATTGTAATTCGGTTCGGTGTCTGAGTCCATGAGGGCTCGTCTTGTGCAGAGAGACAACATGCTGGGACTTGTCCCAGCCTACCTCTTGTCCGCAATCACCTGCCTGGGCATAAACCGGGTTCATCTCCAGATGAGCTGGTAGCGGCCTGGGAATGGTTCGAAGTGTGGTTCGTTGAGGGGGTCGAGGACGAGCCAGGATTCGGGAGGACGGGGCATGTAGTACTGACCCAGCATCAGGCTGCCGGGGACATTGCCGAAGCGTGGTTTGACGGCCAGGATTGCTCCCCGGGCAATCATCTCCCGCATCGCACCCCGGATCATGGCATTCCGGGCACTGCCGGAAAGGTGTTCCAGAGCGACGATGTCAAAGAAGGCGACCGGTTCCACCGTGCGGGCTTCGTGCGGAAGAATGTAGAAACAGATCAGTCCCCTGACTTCTCCCTGCTCCTCGAACACGACAGTCGTGACGGGGCCAGGTTGCAGGAGATGGGCCTTGAGGGTGTCGAGCGTCCAGATTTGGCTGAATGCATCGCCCGCCGTTTGCTTCTGCAGCAGAGCCAGACATCCCGGCAGGTCCGCCTCTCTTATCAGACGAATCTGGGAGCGGTAACGGGTAGGCACTTCCGGCACTCCTGCCAAAGGAGCGGTGATGCGGGCCAGCCAGGCATCCATGGAACTGAGTGACCACCCCGACACTTTGGCGGGATTCAAGACTCGAACCCAGGTTCCGAATTTGCGTTGAAACTTGGACTGACCGGACTTCAGAGCGGCAGTGGGATGTTCTGCCAGCGAATGCTTTGAACCAAGATAACGAAAGCTGACGATCAGGGATTTCTGCGCCAGCTGCATCCGGCGGCGACGCTCCTGGTCCAGCAGCCGGGCCAGTCCCTGACCGCGAGAGCCGGGATCAATTGTCAGCCAGCTCCACAGCACCCCCGGATAGGTTTTCTGCCCGAGGCGGTAGTCGTACGAAACGCCCAGCAGGGTGGCAATCAGGCGGGACCCGTCGTAAGCGGCAATGCGGAACAACTGCTGAGTGGCATCATGCCAGCGGAGTTGCCAGCGGAAAAAATCGGCATCCCAATGGGGAAACACCATTTTTCCCCCATAGGATTTCTGCCAGACCGAGGTGACAAAACCGGCCAGGGTTTCCAGGTCACCGGTATAAGTATCGAGGCGGATCATATTATGTTTTAGAGCATCCGCATCAGGTCGCAATGAGTTTGTCAGTAAAAGAAAGGATCGTGTGAACGGACGCACGATCCCGTAACATGCACAATTCCGATCCAGAGGGAATTACGGCAGCTCCTGAATCTTGACGTTTCGCCAGCGGATTTCGTGGCCGTCTTCCTTGAAGCTGTGAACCTGCAGGGCGATGAAGCCTTCTGGGGTCAGGTCATCTTTCAGGTCAGCGGCGGGGACTCCGTTCAGGAAAGTTTTGATGGAATCGCCATTGGCTTCAACGCGAAAGTGATTCCACTCACCTGGTTTGAAGGCTTTACGGGCCGGTTCATTGTTGGCCAGGTTGTTCAGCCAGCCACGACGTCCTTCATCATAAATGCCGCCCGTCCAGGCACGGTCGGAGGGATCGATTTCGACCTGGTACCCGTGAACCCGGTTGGCCTGGACTTTGGTTGTTTTCTCTTCCCCTTTTTCGTTTTTCCAGGTGTAAGTTTTGGGCTCTTCATAAACGTTGCTGCGAATCTGGACCCCGGAGTTGAGTGTCTGATCAGGCAGGAATTCCAGTTCAAGGATGAAGTTGGCATAAGGGCGATCGGTACAGAGGAAACTGTTGGGAGTTCCTTTTACGCTCGTCCCGATGATCTCATTATTTTCCACCCGGTAGTCGGCTTTGCCACCGTTCTGCACCCAGCCGTCCAGAGACTTGCCATCAAACAGGGGGCGGAATTTCTCTTCAGCCGAGAGGCTGGAGGTGATCGCACCCATCAGCAGGAGTGCGGCGAGGAGGGAACGTGTCAATGACAGCATGCTGGAAACCTTTCGGAGGCGGAGTGAATCGATTTTCTGGAATGTGACCACAGCCGGTCACATCAAATCATCTTGAGCAATCGATTCTCATCCGTCAATCGGGAGCGAGGTTTCCGGGGAGTAGCATCCCGTATTGTCAGCAAGAACATCAAAAACTGTTTAATCGCTGGTGACGTATTCCCGCGACAACTTACAGCTTCGCTTGATAATCCCCCCGGTCAGCACTTTGACAGGAACCCAGCTGTTGGATTCGAGCGGAACTTCAACAGTTACCGTGACATCTTCCGTTGAGTTCTTGATGGTTGTGGGATTCACGGTAATGGTGACGTTCTTCAGGCCGATCTTATCGACTTCGGACTGAGCAGCGGCACTGGCATCTGCAGCGCTTGCTCCGGGAATCGAAGCACGACGAGCCCCTTCAAACGCAGCCTGTTCGGCCGTGTGCTTGAGCATGCTGTAACGGCAGATATCGAAGGCGGCAAAGAAGAAGGTGAACACAATCGGCACGGTCATGGCGAACTCCACCAGGGCCGCTCCGGAACGTGACGACTTCTGTTTTTGAGTCTGACTGGATGAAAGGATTCGTCTCATGGTTACCTCAATCAATCAGAACGATCGGCAATGCATTGGCCAGCTCTTCAAAAGCGGCCTGGAGTTGAGCGGCATCAGTCGCGGAGTAACTTTTGCCTCCGGTGATTGTGGCAATGGATTCCATTACCCCCTGATTGGCAACGGACAGGAATGAAACCGTATGGATGGTGATGTTCTCATCGGCCGCAGTCTGAGCGGCAATCAGTGGGTCGGTTCCTGCGGTCCAGACTCCATCTGACATCATGATGATGGTTTTCTGCGCCAGTGAATTTGTACTGGAAGCCGTCAGCATGGCAATAGACGCATTAATCCCGGCAGACATGTTTGTTCCGCCCATCATGATATCACCATAACGGTAAGCAATTTTGGAATTCACCTGACTGATGTTCTTCCCCAGGGTGAGATCCGTTTCGACTGCATTGAAATGTCGGCCCACGTAGGGCCACCAGCCCCAGCCCAGTGTGAGATCGGAACCAAAGGTGATCAGTCCCACATCCGGTTCGATTGACCGAGCCTGAATTTTGGCGACAAAGGCTTGAATAGCCACATCCAGCACTGCCCAACGGCTGCCAGCAGGGTTAGGGGGGCTGATGTAACCAGCAGGAAAGGTGGGAGTTCCGGGTGGATAAACATAGTCAGCACCTGTCAGGTCAAAACACATGGAGTGGGAACGGTCAATACAGAGCACGATTTCGTGGACCAGATTCGCCGCAACAGATGTATGAGTTGGTGTGTAGTTGTTCTGTCCAAAGTAACGGGCAAAAAACAGGGGGACAGAGGCGTTCGCATTGTCATCCAGCCGGAGTGTGACTTCCATGGCATTGTAGGGAGTCTGGTTGGCATGGAATTGCCAGCCATTGGAACCATCCTCTTTCACTTTACCCATGACGATATCGCCACTGTTGTATGTGCGTGAAATCCCGGCAACTTTGTTCAAGCTCAGGATTCTCGTTGCATTCAATTGAGCAGCGTTGGAATCTTCTGTCCGCAAAAGGGTTTCTACTCCCGCCTTGGCCGAGGCATCGGCAGCGATGCGGACTTCCGTTCGCACCAACTGCATGTAGGCGACATCAACCGTGAAAATCACACCAATGATAAACAGTGACATCATGGCAGCCAGCAGGACAACCATCGCTCCACGCCGGGGATGTTTACGATTGGTCAGTTTTTGTATTGGAATGAAGTTTTTCATGGTGTAGCTCACAAAACTGACTGGATAGAACAAATCGACTCACGACAACCTCAATCAATCAGAACGATCGGCAATTCATTGGCCAGCTCTTCGAAAGCAGCCTGGAGTTGAGCGGCGTCCGTCGCGGAATAACTCTTGCCGCCAGTGAGTGTGGCAATGGATTCCATCACCCCCTGATTGGCAACGGACAAGAATGAAACGGTATG
>JAGQQT010000377.1 GCA_020426065.1 Planctomycetaceae bacterium
TACGGCCTGGGCTTCGGCTTCCTCCTTCCGTGGATCGGATAAGCGGGGCGGAGCCAATGGAGCTCGAATTCGCCTGGCTCCCCAGAAAGACTGGGAAGCCAACCAGCCAGCTCAACTGGCAAAAGTGTTGAAGAAGCTGGAGAAAATCCAGCAAGAATTCAACAAATCACAATCGGGAGGAAAACAGGTTTCGCTGGCAGATTTGATCGTGCTGGCAGGTTCTGCTGGTGTGGAAGAAGCGGCCCGCAAAGCGGGATACCAAGTCGAAGTTCCGTTTGCTCCGGGACGTACCGATGCCACCCAGGAAATGACGGACGTCGATTCCTTCTCAGTACTCGAACCGAAAGCGGATGGCTTCCGGAATTACTTCGATCACAAAATCGATCGCCCCGCTGCGGAACTGCTTGTTGACAAGGCCCATCTGTTGAACCTGACCGCTCCGGAAATGACGGTCCTGGTCGGGGGAATGCGTGTGTTGAACACAAACAGCGGAGTCCCCAACCTGGGAGTCTTTACGGATAAACCGGAAACCCTCTCGAACGATTTCTTCGTCAACCTGCTCGATATGAGCACGGAATGGCAGAAGTCTGCCGTTTGTGATCACTTCTTCGAAGGCCGCGATCGGGAAACCGGCAAAGTCAAATGGACCGCTTCGTCGGTTGATCTGGTCTTTGGTTCCAATTCCCAGTTGCGAGCCATCGCAGAAGTGTATGCCACCGAGGGTGGGGAAGAAAAATTCATCAGGGATTTTGTCTCCGCCTGGAGCAAGGTGATGCACCTGGATCGTTTTGACCTCAACCCACGCTGGCGACAGGGTCAGCACGAACTGGAGGTCAGCAGCCGCTAATCAGAGACTGATCGACTGAATTCGGGCAGCGGGGCGGGGCATTCATCCGCCCCGCTGATTTTTCTTGCTCTAAACGTTGTGTGGCTGGGGTTGAGCAAAGCGAACCCCCAGATGATCCAGCCCTGGGGGCTCATTTCATTCGACCCCAGCCACCCAACAACAGGCGCTGCTACTGGTATCACTTTGATTTAATCTAATGGAATCAGGTTTTGACTGGCAGCGTCCCCACGTATCGAGCGGCCCGGTCAATCCAGGCTTTCAGCTGTCTGGGAGTGGCAATTCCCTTCGTGTTGACAATGGCCCAGCCTTTCATCACCTTCCCGGTAATATCCATGGGAGCAGTGTGCTCTTCTGCCTGAATCACGTCGTGATTGGCCTTGTCGAGTCGCACAATCAACGCTCCTTTCCAGGTCCCCAGACACATATTTCCATTCAGGAAGAACGCTTTCCCACCGAACATTTTCTTTTCCGCAAACCCCTCACGCCCGGCAACAACTTTCCGGATCCGTTCCAGCAATTTTTCGTCCGCTTCCGTCAATGCCATAACTGAACCGCTTTCTTCAGAACGTGTACTGCCTCAAATTCCAGTTTCTTAGTAATTCTCTGTAATGGATTGGCTGTTCCATTCGACTGTAACTGGGAACTATTGAACTCAGGATATGAACCGTGCACCACTGGCCGCAAATCATTGATGAATTCGGGCCTGTGGTCTGGAATCACGCCTTGCGAATGCTGGGCAATGAAACGGATGCGGCGGACTGCTTTCAGAATGTTATGCTGGAAGCCTATGAATGTTCTCAAAAACAGTCGATCCGAAACTGGCCCGGTTTTCTGAAACATCTGGCCACGTTACGGACACTCGATTACCTCCGAGCCAGATATCGGCAATCGGCCGAGTGGCTCAATCTGTCAGAATTGCCTGACAAGGCTGCCTCAGATTCCACAGACCGGATTGATCAACTGGATCTGGCTGAACACCTCCGCCAGGAAATCAGCCTACTGCCGGAAGATCAGGCAGAAGCATTTACCTTGAGATGGATTCATGAAATGACAAACGGTGAAGTTGCAGAGGCCATGCAACTCAGCCCTAACCATGTTGGTGTCCTGTTGCATCGTGCCAGGACTACACTGAGGAATCGACTCCAGCAGGGTGAGGAGGACTGAACATGTCAGAACCGAAACCAGACATTGTTGATCAGGCTCTCGCCAAACTCATGGCCTCCAGCAGCACTGGCAAAATCCCAGCCGAAGTCATCAGTCGCCTTGAACAGCAGATCCAGAACCGGCAGATCACAAAAGCTCGAGAAAATATTCAGAGTTCTTCGCGACAAACCCAGGTTGCCTGGTTCCCGCTCACGTCCTGCCTGCTGATCATGATGCTGGCAAGCGGGATTGCCGGTTATCACAAAACATTGTTTCGGACCACTGCGGGACAATGCCTGACCGGGGATGGCCAACACCAGGTCTACTACAGTGACGGCCAGGTTTTCGTCCAGACAAAATAAATACGATATTCAACTGTACCGGGAAGATTCCAGGAGTGCATTATGAAATTCTCGCAACCCATCACTCGCGGCACGATGCTGTTTGCCATTTTTGCTGTCCTGCTGACTCAGATGTTGGGTAATTGGCTGATCAACCGTTTCATGCTGGCAGAAGGTCAAAACCGGATCCTGAGTCCGGACCATTATGATGTCCAGGTTTTATCTGACTCCGACTTCCTTTTACTGGCTGATCCCTCTCACGAGAGTGTGGAACTGTCCGACGGATCCCGTTATGAGAAAGCACCTGTCTGGTATGAAGTAGTGTTACCCGGTTACAAGACCGTGGGCCAGAACAATTATCATGTGCTGGTGACAACCAAAGGGACCGCACATGTGATGCCCTACCTGGAGCAGCTGATCACGATGCTGGGACTGATTACCTGCTGTGGGCTTGCCCTGAGCATCTGGAATCTGAAACTGCTCCAGCAGGAGATTGCTTCCTCAGATCAGATAGCACATGACACCTCAGAAAATCATGATCAGAATCAAACGGTTTGAGTTATTGTTTCTGTACGAAGTGAACCGTCTCGCTGTGTTTCCACCCCAGTCGATTGGCCTTGGTAAACACTTCTGCATCGCGAGTGACATCAAATGGCTCCACATAGAGGAGCCAGCGATCCTTCTGATTGAGACGATAAGCGATTGATGCCCCTGGAGTTTTGCAAGTAATTGTCACACGGACTTTGTCTCCCGGAAATCGCTCGAGCGTGACTTGCGGGTTGGCAGTTGTCGGCTGTTTGCCATCCGGGGGCCAGAGTTTTTTGATCAGCTCCGATTCCGGAATATGTCCCAGGTCCTGCGTCTCCTGCTTCCATTTTTCGTGGGCAGTACTCAACTCCACAAGTTTTTCCGCATAACGGGGATCGGTGGCCAGATTGTGAATCTCATGGGGATCAGTCTGGGTATCGTAAAGCTCTTCCTCGGGCTTGGTCAGCGCTGTGAATTGCCACTGATCAGCTGAAAGCTGGCCCGCAACCCGTACCCTGAAGATCTCCTGCATGATTTCCTGCTGATCACGATAAGGAATGTAGCCGATGTAGGGCAGGTCGGTTCGATAGTTGCGGACATACTTGTACCGGTCATCCCGCACCCCCCGAATGGTTTCCGGCGCTGGATCCATGCGATCACGTGCCGCGTAAATGTACTTTCGCGGTGATGCGGCCTGGGGACCTAGGAAGGCCTGCCCCTGCAAATAAGAGGGGAGTTCGATCCCCGCCAGTGAAAGCAGGGTCGGTGCAAAATCGACAAAGCTCACGAGTTGCTCGTTAATCGTTCCCGCTCCCCGACCATCCGGAAAACGGATGATGAGCGGTACCTGGATTCCGGAGTCATACACCCAGCGTTTCATGCGGGGGAGGCCATCTCCATGATCGCTGAAGAAAAAAACGATCGTATTCTCCGCCAGTCCGCTCTGTTCCAGTTCCTGCAGCAGCTTGCCCACCCAGGTATCCATCTTGTGAATATTGTCGTAGTGCCGGGCCAGATCGCGCCGGACAATCGGCGTATCGGGATAATACGGTGGCAGAGTGACTTTCTCCGGATCAACCACCACAGGGGATGTCTGTGTGAATATTTTGCTCTCGTGAGTGTCCGTCGAGTTGAAGACAGCGAAGAAAGGCATCTCCGGGTTTGGACGGTTTTTCCAGTGTGCGTCCTTACTGCTTTCATCCCAGGCAGTGATGGGATCACGAAATTGATAATCTGTTTTGGAGTTGTTGGTACAGTAGTACCCCGCCGCTCGCAGGTACTCCGTAAAGCAGCGGACTTCGGGAGCGGGAGTCGCCTCATAAGTAGGAATGGCGAGCAGGTCCGGATCGGTAATCAAATTCAACGCAGACGTCCGCCGCATCGTCCGCATGGCCATCGCACCAGTAGATGTCGGATACATGCCGGTGATGATCGTGTGCCGATTCGGAGCACAGACTCCATATGTTCCGAATGCCCGCGTGTAGCGGACTCCCTGTTCGGCCAGATGATCGATATGGGGAGTCGGGATGGTCGTGTCACCATAACACCCCAGACGAGGACTCATATCCTCACAGGTGATCCAGAGAATATTGGGATGATTCACTTCAGCAGCACACAGGCATGATGAGCCGAAAAGCAGAACGACCAGCAGCAGCGAAATGGATCGGATCATCTTTTTATTCCCAGAGGAATCAACTCAGCCCCAGGCGTCAGATTCATCCTCATCTTCCGAAGGCATGTCATCTTCGGCCACAGTCTCATCGACAATAGACCAGTCATATTCATCTGGGCCACCA
>JAGQQT010000378.1 GCA_020426065.1 Planctomycetaceae bacterium
CAATCTGGTCAACGGGTTTGATCAGGCTCAGGCTTACGAGATGTTCTCTTCTCGGGACAGCTGGTCAGATCTGTATTCTTCAATTGAAGTGGAAATTGTTTCCGCAACCGAAGTGAAACTGAAAGATGTTCCCGGAGCTGATCTGGGAGTGTTTCTCACATCAATTGCAACTTCCTCTCCCGGCCGGATTGTGCTGCGGAATGAAACGGGGCGGGAATCCTTTGTTTCACCAGTGGCTAACGTCAACTCAGGAACGCAGTCTGTCTTTCTTGCGAACAGCATTCCGGCGAACGGGCTGTTTGATCGTGTTCAGGAAGCCCGTCTCCAACTGCTGGAACCTCGCTATACGGCCATGATCACCGTGCGGGAGCAACTGCTGTCGTTTGGACCTGACGGGGCACCGGGAATTGCCGGAATTGATGATGACAATGGTGATGGAGACAACAATCCGGTCACGGGCGCCGATGACATTCTCGAAGTAGGCTGGGAAGAGACCGATGATGTGGTCCGGTATCGGGGAGCAAATCTGGTCGTGTTTTTCCGGCGAGATTATTCAGAACGTTCAGAGCAGGCTTATGCGGTCGAAAATCTGGTGCGTCAAACTGCAGGGGTTGAGTTCCAGGAAATTCGAGTTTTCTGGGATGGTTCGAAGCCGGACTCCAAACCGCAGATCAAAGAAGGAAACTATCTGTTCGATCCGGTCAACGGATTCTGGTATCAGATTCGGAATATCCTGGTGGAAGATGGGGATGCCACAACTGCCCTGGGGAATAAAGCAGCCTGGGTGCCAGCCAGCAACAATCGATATGCCGCCATTCTGTTGGATCGGACGGCTGAAGCGAACGCCCAGTATGTCACATTCCCCCGGAATGTGGTGGAAGTCTTTGATTTCCCGGCGTTCTAGTGAGTGATCGTCAGGGGCAACAAGAGTTGAGTCAAGTCAATGCGGGTTCCCGGGGAGGGAAAGCAGTGAGACATCACAATATTCAATCACAGGACAGGCCGTCTGCCCGTTTCGGTTTTACATTGACCGAAATGCTGGTGGCGGTAGGTCTGTTGCTGGTGATCATGACCATCTTCGCCCAGATCTTTTCGCTGGCCGTCACAGCAATGGGACGCCAGAAAGGACTGGCCAATAACGACCAGCGTGCCCGAACCGCGTTTTCCATTATCGATTCCGATCTGAAGCAGATGTCGTTCCGGATGATTGAAACGGCTTACCGCCCGATCCGTCCAATTCACAATAACATCGCTCTGGCCAACATCACCGAAATGGAGTTTGCCTCGCACGAAGGAATTGTGCCGCTCCTTCCCGGGACACAATACAACGCACTTTCCGCTGCTCCCCAGCAGCAGGGATACCTGTATTACTCCGAAAACGATCCATACGATCCGACGGACGATGTGCTGCAGTTTACCATCGACACCACTCTGGTGGAGGAGCCAGGGGCTCATCCCGGGTTAAGACGTTATGCAGGACGCCAGGCTGAAAGAATGTATGGTCGGGCGTTGAACGTGACTTCGGATTCATCCATCTCCAGCCTGCAATTCACCCAGCGGGATCAACCGGACTGGGATGATGGTGTGCGGGACAATTACACCGCGTCCACCAAGGCGGAAGTCAGCTACTTTCTGCGGAACGGAAATCTGTATCGCCGCGTACTGCTGTTGCGAGAAGACAAAGGCACGATTCCCCAGAATATGCGCCAGTTTGATGGAACCGATCGGGTCCTGGTGGGGCAGCCGGGGTATCAGACAACTTACAATGATGTCGGGATGGTCGTTCGTGAAATTCCGGTAGATCTGATGCGTTATTACACCGGGAATTTTTACTCTGACTATGACATTTCCGCTCATTACGGGACATCGCCCTATAACTCGGTCATCAACAGTATTCTGGATGATCCGAGTCCGCCCAGCCCGCCCCTGTCGGGGAACCTGGCGATCATGCACAGCAGCCTGAGCAACGATTTCACCTCCAGCAACTGGCCCCTGGGAATCCCACACTTCCGCTTTGGTTACAGTCCCGGGTCCGGGTTCCCGCGGGAGTTTGTCACCGACACTGTGGATCGGGGATTCATCGGACGCTACACACATGAAGAAACGAGTAATCCATTTTTTCAATACCCGCATGCCACTAGTGGTGGCGTGTTTGGCCGGACCGATATGAATATCGAGACTCTTCGGCAGACTGGCAAAGTGAATGTCTTTACAGGACATTCACCTACAAGAGCTGGAACCGACCTGCTGCTCTCCCATGTGCAGGCATTTGACGTTGAAATCTGGGATGCCTCAGCCAATGGCGGGCGGGGTGGATTTGTTTCCATTAATCCAGACATCAATATGGATTTTGGACGGAACAGTGCACCGCTGGTGGGGGGAGAACACGTTCACGAGAATACGAGCTGGGGGCCAATTGATGGTCCAAATCTCGTTAACAAGAATGTTCTGGATACCTGGCATGCCAGTGCTGCCCCCCCATCTGCCCTGGGGGATAATCTGCCACCCAACTGGCCGATCTACATTCACGCCACCAGTTTTGATGAAACCAACTTCAATACTCCACCGGATGATGTGGCTTCGACATTCCATGTGGATCCCTATCCGATCAATGTTCCCTGGGCTCGCCGCTGGGTCGAATGGACAGGGGCTTCACCCCCGGCAAACCTGCCGGACCTGACGAACGGGATGTTCATTTTTCCGTCAGTTCCCCGTGATCGGACGATTGCGGCCATGGGAGATTATGTGGTCTGGGAGGCAGTCTTTGATCCATCCAAGACCATTCTTCCCCAGCCGCTTGGCCAGGTGCAGCCAACCTGGAATTCCTCACCTGATCTGCTGATTCAAAACATGGTCAACGACCCCAATGATTATAACGGAAACCCGGCGGATGGACCGGATGTTCGGTGGCGTCCGCACGACAATCGCAAGCCGATTCGAGCAATGCGGGTCACAGTTCTGTTCCGGGATCCGACCAGCAATCAGATGCGCCAGGTCACCCTGGTGCACGGTTTTAACGAAACGAGCCGATAAGTCGTGTTTACGGGCAAGTCCACTCAAGTTGTTTACCCTGTTCCGAGGCGGGCTGTCTCTGGAGAAGGTGTCATGAAACGCATGTTTGCACAGACAGAATCATCCAGCCAGGCCCGCCATGGGGGGGCGGCGATGATTGTTGTCATCGCCATGACTGGCATGCTGGCATTCCTGGGATTCTTTTTCTTTTCATTCGTCGCATCCGAACGGAACAGCGCTGCCTGGTTTACTCTGGCGGCCAATCGGGAAGTGGTCGAAGGGGATTATTTCGATTTCGCCCTGCAGCAGGTGATTGTCGGGCCGCCGGATGATTTTCGGAACTCGGCCCTGTTTGGCCGGAAATGGTCAATCCTGCCCAATGCGGTTGGCTCGTTTGGTCCGGATCTCAAACCAAACGACCTGCACCTGTTTTCTGGTCGGGGTGTGACGGTTTCCTACCAGAGTGGAGGAGATGGCAACCCGAGCGACAACAATCCGCTCAATAACACTTTCACGTTCGATTACAATGGAGACGGAATTGGCGAATCCCGTGTTCTGAATTTCAGCCCTGCTGCCAATCCGGTCGGGGGAAATAATTTTCCGTTTTCACCACTGGGGGCTCCTTCGACTCATCCCAATGCTATAGCCGATTTCGAGCCGGATGCCGGTTATACCTATCCGGATATCAACAGCATGTTTCTCGGGCACTTTTCACTGGTCGATGTCGATCCCAGTGCAGGTGGTACCGATTTGCGTCGCTTGTGGATTCCCTCGTTTCATCGTCCCCAGTATCTGCCCCGCAACCAGGGAGCAGCGGTCGGAACCGATATTTATGCAGACTCCACTTATGCCAATATGGTGCTGCGTCCTCACCAGCAACATTACGTGTTGCTGAAGCGATTTGATTCCGGTACAGGTTCTGCCGTGTTTGCCAGTCGGAACCGGTTTGTACCTGCAGGTGGTTTTGATGCGACCTACACCAATGTCATCGGGCCAACAAACGGTTTCCCTTTCCCGGATTTTGGTGCCGATGAATATCACGCCGGGATCTGGACTCATGGAGTCGGGGGACACACGGGAATCAACTATGATGTTGATGCGGATGGCCTGTCAATAAACGGGAATGAAGCGATTCTGATGGATCTGGATCATGGTGTGGAAATTACCGCGGACGGCACGAGACGGATTCCGATTTATGCGATCACGATTGTCGATGGAGATGGCCTGATCAACCTCAACACAGCAGGGAATCTGCTGGGGGAATACAACTCGGTTGATCATATCCGGTCTGAGCCATCCGATCCGACGGATGATCCCTTTGGAGATTTTCATTCGGTGACTCTCTCCAACCTCGGATTGTCTCCCGGAGAAGTCAACCCGGTACGGGCATTTTATCGCCCCTTGCCGACTGCTGCTGCCAATCCGAATGCCCGGACGATTCCACCGGATCCTCTGCTGTACGATGAAATGTTCAACATTGGTGCCCGACCAGGTGGTCAGCCACAGGTGACTCAACTGGACATGGCCAACATGGAACTGGCCCGGCTACTGATTGGCGTGGCAGATCGGGACAGCGGAACTGTTGATGAACGTGTAATGGGACGCTGGGGCAACATTGAACTGCTCGAAGCAGCCT
>JAGQQT010000379.1 GCA_020426065.1 Planctomycetaceae bacterium
CAGCATGCTGCCGTTAGCGTTTGGTTCCGGCAGCATGCTGCCGTTAGCGTTTGGTTCCGGCGTACTGGCCAGCTGCTGTGCCAGGTAGGCAATTTGTTCTGCATACCAGGTATTGATACGGGTCAGCTTGTCGACGGCATCTTCGTTACTGTCCGGTTCATGAGACAGGCCGTGATGACCTTCTTCAATTCCCAGCCAGGTCATCTTTGCCTGACCTACAGAGTTGGTGAACTGGAATGTAGCCACGCGGGTGAAGTCTGCCTTGAGAGCATTGACGAGCAGGTCCATCTGCATGCGGGTAATCTTCGGCATGTTGTCGTTGGATTCCCGAACGCCCAACTCGAGTTGAGGGACGGCGTGACCCACTGCAGAACTGTTTTCCTGCTGGAGTTCTTTTTCCATCGTCCGGACAAATTCGGCCTGCTCATCCAGCAACGCTCGATCTTGTACGCTCAGTTTTTCGCGAATCAGGGCCAGATCCTGCTGCAGCGGATCGAGGATACTTTTGAGGCTGTCGCGGTCCTTGAGCTTGCCGTACATTTTGGAAAGCATCTGGTACGGATCATCAATCGGAGCAACCGGCTTGTTGGGGCCGGCATAAACCATGCGGGTCCAGGTGTCGGCCCGTTCCGGAACCAGGACGCCATATTCGAGCGAGCCAAACCGGGTTGTGGTTTCCGGATTGGCTTGCAATGCCCTGCGAATTTCCTGATCAATCGAGAGCCCGCTCGCCCAGCCTGCCGGAGTATGAGAGCCCCCCTGAATATTTCCCGGAAACAGTTCCACGCCCGTCAGCAGACAGCCCATGCCGCGCATGTGCTGGTCGCCGTCTCCCTTAACCAGATCACAGACACCCTTAATGGTCAGGAGCTTGTCCTTCCAGGGTTCAAACGGTTTCAGAATCGGCTTCAGCTCCCCGAGCGGACCCTCATTCATTGGAAAGCCGGTGGCTGGTGTTTTGGTCCCGCGCTGACGAATTGATTCTTCATCGGTTTCGAGATCGGGCCAGTAGTTCCCCGGAATGACTCCGTTCGGACTGAAGACCACGATCAACCGTTGTTTGGCTGACTGACTGTTGGCGAAACCCAGGCTGGAGAAACCAGTCAGGAAGGGAAGTGAGGCGGCTCCCAGTCCCAGATGTTTCATGAAATCTCGTCGAGATTGAAAAGTCATCATAAGAAATCCTTCAGTGAACTGGATCAGGCCAGGAATGTTCAGGGAATCAGGAAGTCGGCTCAGTTGTTTGAACTGGCAACCTGGGTTTTTCGTTGCTGATGATAAAGTGTGGTCTGGATGACAATTTCAGCCAGTATCTGCCGCATGTTTTCGTTCTGTGCTTCAAACTTCTGTTCCAGAGTCTGTGGCAATTCGGTCCCAAAGGCCTGGATTGGTTGCTTCGTTGTATATTGGAACAATTGCTCAATCAATGCCATATGAGCTTCTTCACTCTGACACAGGAAGTTGGCGAGTTCCCTGGCGCCGGCAAACTCATAACGCTTCCCGTTGCGATCAATATAATAACCTGAGGCATCAATAGGCTGGTTCTGTTCGACCTGTCTCCAGCGACCAACTTCATCATAGTTCTCCAGAGAGAACCCCAGATGGTTGATCAGTCCATGACACGACGTGCAAACCGTGGCAGACGTCTGCTGGGCCACACGTTCCCGCGTTGTCAGATCCGGGGCCAGTTCTGCCGGAGTCGGAGCCACGGCAACAGGTGGAGATTTCAGAAACCGTCCCAGTAAACTGCGAGACAGGAAGACACCGCGATGAATGGGTGAAGTGGTATCCTGGTAGGAAAGTCCGGCCAGCAGGAACGGATGCGTCAGGACACCTGAGCGGACGCCATTCTCAAAAGGAACTTTCTCAAACTGCGGTCCACCCGAGTGGGGCAACCCATAAAAACGGGCCAGGTCTGCCGAGACATACATTTCATTAGTGTCCAGCAGTTTGCGATAATCAGAGGACTCAGACCAGAAAGTTTCCTTCACAAAGAAGTCGACCGAATCCCGCAGATCCGTCACGATGCGGGCATCGAAATCGGGATGGCGGTCCTGAGCCTTGGTCAATTCCCCGAACTGATCCAGATACAGCCACTGGTGGAAGAACTGGCGGACTTTCGCTTTGGTCCGATCATCACCAACCATCCGATAGGTTTCGTTTTGAATCTGTTGAACGGTATTCAGCTGACCCTTGGCGGCCGCTTCCAGCAGCCGTTTGTCGGGAACGGAATCCCACAGTGTCAAAGCCAGCCAGGCCGCAGTGTCGTAATCGTCAAATGAACCGGAACTGGCTGAAAGGGGAAACAGGAACCGGGGAGACTGCAGGATCATCAACAGGGAACGCTTTGTGGCCAGCATCTGATCAGCATTTTCTGTGAAATGCTGGTCAATGTAAGCCGCTTTGAGTTCGTCGGACAGGGGACGACGGAACGCGGTGCCGGCAAACTCTCCACAAAACTTTTTCAACTGCTCAGCATGATCCCCCTCTTCCCGGGGCAACTTGGCCAGCGTGCGGACCAGTGGCATGATCTTGTCAACCACTTCGACCGATGCCGAGATCACAGCCTGATACCATTCCTCCGATACCTGCACTCCACGGTCATAACCGACGCTGCGGTCGTCCGGCGGGAAATCGGTTTCCACAACCAGGGTTCCGGGGAATGTTTGTTTGGTCAGGCAGTGGGCCGGAATGAAAGTTTCCGGGCCGTGCGGTGGTTTCCACTTGAGTTGACATGTCAGTTTACTGTCCGCTTTCTTGCAGTTCAGTTGCAGGCGGATAGGAAAGGCTCGACCTTCCAGCAGAAAAACTTCCGCTCGATGCTCGGTCTGATCGCCCGATTTGACCCGGCCATCAATCAGGGTTTCCCGGCCTCCGTTAAACCACAGTTCGAAACCGTTCTTCGAGTCGACGATGATCTGATACCAGCCTGTTTCAGGAGCCTGAATGGCACCACTCCAGACAATGGTGTACTCATCTTCGAAAGTCTGTTCCGGAATGGGAGCGGCGGCTTCCAATTCAAAGTTGACCTGATGATCGATCCGCTGAGCGACCCGGTTCTCATCTTTCTGGCTGCGGTTCTTGTAGTAGTTTCCTTCCAGGCCCTGCTCATCTCCAAACTTGTTGGTCCAGAGGAAATTGCCGACCAGATCGGCCACGCTGTTGCGGTACTGTCTGACGGTGAGCCGGGAGAGTTCAATCCGGGGAGGACGGTTTCTCACCTGGGCCAGTGGAGAATAAAACTGGTGGTGAATGAAACTGGCCACCTCATGGGCTTCTTCCGCCACACATTTGGCGGGCTCCCCTTCCGGCATTGTCTTGTCGATGTAGCTACTCAGTTCCTGAACGGATAAATCACCAATCAGCGGATTGGCATATTCACCAACCACGCCCTCTCCATTCTGACCATGGCAGTGAGCACACCGCTCGTTGAAGATCAGCTTGCCCCGTTCGAAGGTCTGCTCCGGATTGGCAGCAGGTTCATCGGCGTTGACCAGCGAGACACCCGTCAGTGCAGGGGAGATTAACAGGATCGCAATACACCGAGTCATCAGGGAGAGTGCAGTTCCAGGCATTGGAATTGTCTTCTTCATGGTTGGATCATTCGGAGGATGTTTTTCTTCTTACTCAGGCCGTTATAAGAAGAGTGGGGGGAGCGGTTGTGAAACACATCCGCGTTAATTGATGATATCAGCCGGGATGCGTGCGTGCAAATTGATTTTCTGATGCCCGTTGCCCAAATTGTCACAGATTCGAAGTGGTTCAGTCGCTCGGGATCAGCCATAATGAGGAGAAAGACGTTCATCTGCTCCAGATCGGCCCGCCATGTTGAAATTTGCCTTTCAGAATCTGCTCAGCCGCCCAGTTCGTTCGACACTTGCGCTGATTGGCATGATGGTCGCGATCATGGGGATGGTGGCACTTTTTTCGATTGCGGAGGGACTGGACCGGGTTGTCGGGAATACGCTGAGCCGGGTCCCCGGACTTGTGGCCATGCAGCGTGGGGCTCCCATTCCGCTGTTTTCCACTCTTCCCAAATCCTGGACCGAGGAACTGGAAGCGATCCCGGGTGTGAAAGCCGTCAGTCCGGAATGCTGGGCCAGGGCCAATGTAATTCAGGGCCAGGTGGTCGTTTCTCCACCTCGACTTTTGTGCGGCTCCGATATCATCCGCCGCAATCAGTTAAGTGTCGGTGTTTACCGGGAAGATATTGTCGAGGGGCGATATCTGAATCAGGAGGATCTGCAGACCAATCATTGTGTGATCAGTCGTCCCATTGCCGAGGAGTTTGAAAAAACCATTGGCGATACGCTCGAAGTCAACGGAACGGTGCTTCAGATTGTCGGGATCTATTACACCGGATCGATCCTGCTCGATGTGGCCATCATTCTGGACGATCAGACATTTCGCAACATGTCCCGCTTTGACCCAGGCACGGTTTCCAGTTTCTATATCGAACAGGAAAGCGGAATCCCTGATGAAGAACTCGTCGATCGGATTCAGGATCATTTTAGGGGCCGTGGTCCCCGGCAATGGAGCGGTTCCATGCTGACATCAGGAACCAGTACGAATCCGCTTTCCCAGTTGTTGACCTCACTGCATCGGTTCCTGAAACAGCAGGCTCAAGATGCGAAGCCAAAACCTT
>JAGQQT010000037.1 GCA_020426065.1 Planctomycetaceae bacterium
CCCGGGAGCAACTGCAGAAGACACCGCTCTGTATGGAACCATCTTCGATCCTCTGGCAGATTCCCGCCCGATTCTGACCAACTTCACTACAGCTGCATCCACAAGACCGGCTGCAGTGGTGACGATCGACAACAGCTTTTCTGTTGCCTGTGATTCCACCACGGAAGTTTCCGGATTCATTATCGACGGTAACAATCCCAACATGCCCACGATGCTCAACAACGGGATCGTGACCGGCAACATCCTGGACCCGGCTCTGGGAACAGGTGTGACAGGATTCGATATCAACAGCAACTTCATTGTTGATACCACTCATGGTGTGCACATCACTCACCTGGGTGATGGTACAGGAGCCCTGCACCTGAACCGTGTGGAAGGGGAAGGATTCCGCTCCAACTCCGGTTTGAACGTCTACCAGTTCAACGGAGCCCTCGCTCTGAGTGTTGAAGACAACCTGGTTTATAACATCTTCGGGGAAGACCTGAATAACGATGGAATGCTTGACATTGTTGCCACAGGCACTGAAGACGTGAACGGCAACGGCAAGCTGGACGTCGGGGAAGACCTCGATAACGATGGCCTGATCGACATTAACGAGGACAACGACAAGGACGGAGTTCTGGGTGATGACGACATCGGGATTGGTATCAACCTGGTTGCTGATTCGGATGGAGCAGTCATCTTTTCGAACGATCCAGCCAACCGCCTGCACATTGTCCGCAACGTAACGCACCTGGCTGAAACCGAATACTTCCGTCAGCAGTCGCTCGACGCGGACGGGAACGTGGTCAATGCCTTCACCGCACAGGACATCAATAACGATATCCGTCTGACTCAGACCGGTGTGATTTCCGCTTCCGATACCTTTGATAACGTGGGGAACAAAAACGGGATCAATGTGGAAGCTCGCGATGGCGGGGCCTTCTCAGCCTTCCTGGACAGCAACGACACCTCGTTCAACAACCCTTATGCCTTCAGCACCAATGTTGGTGATAACAACCTGTTGCCGCCGAACAAGAATCCTCTGCTCACAACTCCACCGACTCCACTCGGAAATGAGTTTGGTTTGCGGACAGCCGCGACCGGCGTGAACAGCGTACTGATTCTCGGGTCACCAAATAACCACCTGTCCAACAACAACTTTGGACATGGTTACCTGATCGAAGCGATCAACAATGCCAGTGTGACCATGGACTCACCGATGACCGGATCCTTTACAACCGATCCCATCACCGGCGAAGTGACGGGAACCACACCAAGTGAATTCAACGACAACGGCCTGAACGGGATGCGGATTTACGCAGACCAGAACAGCTCGCTGGCTCTCCAGATTGGAATTCCGGATACCCTTTTCGATCCAGTGGTTTCCAACCCGGATGACAAAACCACACGCAGCTACTTCACTCTCAACCAGTTTGTCCGCAACGGTGCCGATGGCGATGCCACGACAGCTGGCAACGGGATCGAGATTGTGTTGAGAAGCGGTGCGGGGTTTGCGGCTGGCTCAAACAGCGGAATCTTTGCTGCAGCTCTGACCGACAACGCCGACAACGGTCTCCTGATCGATGTTGCTGATCCCGGCACCAATATCGACGACTTCACCGTGTTGAACTCTGTTCTGAGCGGGAACCTCGCCAACGGGATGTATGTCAGTGCGGAAAACACACCAATCAGCAACCTGGTTGTGGCCCAGAACTCATTGAACAACAATGGTCTGAACGGTATCAACTTCCAGATGCTCAACTCTAACCTGAATGACCCGATGATTGTGGACAACCTGATTATGGGGAACGGCAACCTGGTCGCCGTCAACCCGATCAGCCAGTTCAATATCGAAGTGGTCTTCCTGGGTGGTCTGACAGCTTCTCAGCAGGCGATCTTCCAGTCGGCTGCCGATCGGTGGGCTGAAATCATCGTGGGCGACCTGCCAGACGTCGGAGCAATCGACGATGTGCAGATTACCGCCGAAGGCCTGGCCATCGATGGTGTGAACGGAATCCTGGGACAGGCTGGTCCAACCGCCCTGCGAAACGGCTCCAACCTCCCATTCCAGGGTCTGATGGAATTCGACTCTGCTGACCTGGCTGCACTGGAAGCCAGCGGACAGCTGGAAGACGTCATCCTGCATGAAATGGGACACGTTCTGGGAATTGGTACCATCTGGAATCTGCAGGGTCTGTTGCAGAACCCCAGCTTTGGAGATGGTGTGACCGACACCCGCTTCACGGGAGCACTGGCAACCACCCAGTACAACACCATCTTCGGAGTTACAGATACCGGTGTGCCTGTGGAAAACTCGGGTGGACCGGGAACCGCAGACGGACACTGGCGTGAATCGATTCTCGATAACGAGCTGATGACCGGCTTCCTGAACTCTCCGGGACCAAACCCGCTCAGCAGAATCACCGCCGGCTCCCTGCAGGACCTGGGGTATATCGTGAACCTGAACAAAGCCGACTTCTATGCAGATCCCACACCATTGCAGGGTGGGGGAACCTCAAGTCTGGACCTGGGACGGTTTAACAACAACTTGGGACCATTCCAGTTCATGAATGCCACCCCCACCGTTTCCAACCTGGTTCAGATTGATCCCAACGCAATGGGGAACGGGATTAACATCTCCGTTCAGAACAGCAACCTGAATAACGTGATCATCGAATCCAACATCATCGACGGTAATACTGGCGACGGTGTGCGGCTGATCAACCCTCAGTTTGCAACCAACAACGAAGGGGACAACCAGATTCACTGGCGTCTGAACGAAATCAACAACAATGGTGCTGCTGGTGGCTACGGAATCAACGTTGCCCTCAACAACGCCAACCATCTGGATGCGATCATCTGCCAGAACGACATCTCGGGCAACAACCTGGGTGGTATCAACGTGGAACTGTCAGACAACGCTGTGTATCACAACGGGCTGGTTCCTCCAGCTTCCCTGCTGACACCAGCTGCGGATGAAGAATCCTGGTTCTTCGGCAACACGATCAACGGCAACGGCGGAATTGGATATCACATCACTGCGATCGAAAATTCCTCCTTCACGCTGGTCGGAGGCCCATCGGGTGCAAACACGCTCAACAACAACGTGGATGCAGGGATTGCCATCGAAATGTCGAACGGTGCACAGGGTGATGTCCGACTGGACAACACCACCATTACCGGAACGACAGATGGAACGGATCCAAACTTTGCCGGGGACGGGATTGGCATCATCATGGGTGACAACACCGTACTCAACAACCTGCGAATTGGAGATCCGATCGTCGTCAATCCTGCTAATCCAGGAACCATCCGTCCAACCAATATCAGCAACAACGCCAATCATGGTGTGACCATCGAGGTTTCTGACAACGCCTCCCTGGCTGCTCCGCTGATTGCCAATGCAACCATCAGCAACAACGGTACAGACGGTATCCACGTGAACCGCACTGGAACGGCGATTGTTGGTGATCCACTGAACGTGCTGCCCGCTGGAAACGCTCCACCGGCCACTTCACCGGATGCACCTTCTCCAGCCTTCGTGATTCGTGATAATACGATCACCGGTAACGGAGATAACGGGATCGATGTCGCTGCCCGGCTCGCTCCAATCAATGATGAATATGTGACCATGAACAACAACATCTCCAATAACGGGAGCAACGGAATTGAACTGTTGACCCAGGGTGATGCCGGCCTGCTGTTCGACGTGCGTGACAGCACCGTCAACAACAACGGGCTGAATGGTCTGGCTCATACCAGTATCCTGAACAGCGGAACTGACACGGCTGCCTTCACAGGAACGATTGTCGGGAACGAGTTCAGCGGAAATGCAGTGGATGGCATCCTCATCTTCGGAAACTACGGCTTCCTGAACAACGCAGCAGGAACCGGTACTGTGACCCGTCCGGTGCAGATCGGCTCGAACTTCACCGAGGACCTCAACGGCAACGGAATTCTGGATGCCGGAGAAGACCTGGATGGAGATGGCCGACTGGATTCCGATGCCAATATCATCACGGATAACGGTGTGCACGGTATCGACCTGAGTGGTGCTGGTTTTGCCAACATCACGAACGCTCTGATCGACGGCAACGGCGATTCGGGGATCTTCGTGACCAACTCCAGCGTGGTTGATATTACCGACAGCACGATCAGCAACAACGGTCGTCACGGGATCGAGTTGACGAATGATTCGGTTGCAACCGCCATTGATGCGGATATCAACCGCAACATCATCCGCGACAACGCTCGCGATGGTGTGCAGATTGTCTCCAACTACAGTGGTACGACATTTAACAACTTCACATTTGATGGGTTTGAGAGTGTCATTGTCCGGATGGATACCAACATGGTCCTGAACAACGGTGGTCGCGGTATCGATACCACCGCTCAGGGTGATGGCTCCGTGTCTCTGTCCATCACGGACATCACAGTCGCTGGTAACGGTGAGAACGGGATTTACAATCTCGTGACGGCCTCCACCACTCAGGATGTGGAAGCACTGGCCAGTGTCGATCTGGCACAGGATGGTGTGATCACTGCGAATGCATACCTGAACTTCTCACTGAATGCGACCGCAGGCTACGACAATAACCTGGATGGTGTGGCTGATGGGGTCAACCTGATTGCCAACAACAATGCCAACGACACCTACGAGGGTGGTGGTGTGGTCTTCCGGGTTGGTACAACAGGCTCCCTGTTTGCACCGGGTGGTGGAAACTTCTCATGGCTCGATCCGAACTCTGTTGATCCTCGGGATCTGGGAGGTCTGGTCGCCAGCCTGCAGAATACCAGCATCGTGGGGAACAACGGGGTGGACTTCTGGACTCACACGTTCACATCCACTGTGGACCCAGGCACCACCGGTGGAACCTGGACCGACCAGAACGAAAACCCACGTAACAATGCCAACGATGCCTTTAACCCAACCAACTACCAACAGGACCCACTGGCTCGTATCGAATTCACAACCTTTACCAACGTCTCCGGGGGCTCAGCTGACGTGTTCGGGATCTCTCGCAACTTCAGCACAGCCAGCAACCAGGACTTCGCCTTCTACAACAACAGCGAAGATGTGTTCAAATCCCGTACTCAAGGACAGGATAACAACACAGACGGCGGGATTGATGACGACGGAGCCTTCACTTCCGGAACCCGTCCTCGCAACGGAACCCGTACTCCAAGCCGGTTTGGTTACACAACCTACATCGGTGGAACCAATATCAAGGTTGCTGGAACGAAACTGGATCCACAACTGCAGATCATTCAGCAGGGACGGGACTCCGATCAGTTCCTGTATCCGGGACTGGGTGATTCCACCATGCGGATCTCAGCTGGTAGTGACCTGACTCTGTCCCTGTTCAACTTCGTTGTGAGTGACTTCACTGATGAAGTCGGATTTTCACAGGGTACGAACTTCTCAGGCGGTAACTTCCGCGATGTGAACTTCCTGTACGAAGCCTTCTAGGATCGTACTGAACCTGAAACCCAAAGCCCGAGAGGAATCCCTCTCGGGCTTTTTTCGTGGCTCAACCGGGTAAGCGGTTGCATGCCCCGACATCCTCCGCCCCACCGAACAGCCTGTGGCAACTGACTCCAGCCAGAAGGGATTTCGTTCCAGTCAGGGGTCTGCCAGGCGGCTTCAAAAGACAGGAGATCTGCCAGGATGACCTGTTCATTCCGACCGCTCTCGCTATTGTGGTGTAAATGGCTCGATATCAGACCTGTCCCATAGAGGTTGTCTCTTGTCTTCAATTCACCCCGGTCTTCAAGGTTCTCTGGCTCTCATCCGGAATCGGGATGCACCGGAACAGGAGTGGCTGCTGTTCTGGGAAGAACAAAACCAGCAATATGAGACCATTGTCGCGCACAGGCTGGAGCGGGAGTCTTTCCGGGAATGCCTGGATCGGGAAATTGCCTGGCAGCTGGATTGGAGACGCGGCAAGGATTACCTGATCTCCCACATGGCACGGCTGCATATTGAGCAGGAACTGCAGCTTCCGGGAGATGAGAAACCCCTGTTCTACCTGGTGGAAGCGATCGTGGTAGATCCGTACGGAAAGGCCACGCGGGAAGCAATCCGACATCATGAATCCGCAGTCTGGCTCAAGGCTGCGGATCTCTATCAGGGCACAACCAGCACGGGAAAGGCCATCGACCCCAGGCTGGTGGCACTGATTACCAGATTTGAACTCATTTACCGCAGCTCAGTATAAGCCGGATAAAAGCATCAGATACCGAAATCGGTCAGAAGGTGATAACCTTCCATCTGCCAGGTTTCGATGTGGGCATTGGCCCGGGAAACAAACAGCAGTTCACCGGAATCAGAGAATGACAGGCCGTTGATTCCAGCTTTGCCTGGTGGAGTACAGAACAGGGTTCGACCTGTTTCCGTGTGCAGCAGAAGCAGCAATGGGCTGTCTCCGCCGATCGCGATACAGTTTTCGTCAGGATCGACAGCCAGGGTTTTCACCGTCAACTTCCGATCAGCCTTGGTCACCCAGATCTTCTGGAATGTATCCAGACTGTAGGCTGTGATTTTCCCGTGAAAATCACCAGCAATAAGCATACGTTTGCCAGGCAGCAGCTGCAGCTTCCGGACTTCTTTGACTGGAATGCTTTTGGGTTTGGACTTGCCGGGAATCCAGCGGAGAATTCCCGGGTACTGAGAGGCAAACAGCTCTCCGGTGGCCTGATCGTAGCAGATGCTGAACACAATATCCGGAGTGGTGATCGTTTCCAGAACCTGTCCTGAAACCAGATCCAGAGTGACCAGAAGATAGTTTTCTTCCTGACCGTTTTTCCGGGAAACGAAATCCATCAAAGCCACAACAATTTTTTTGCCGTCATCAATAATTTCTGCAGCCGAAACTTCCATTTGAATCGGTACAGCAACCCGAGTCATGTTTTTCGCCAGGTCGAAAGTCACCTGAAACTCTTCGGTTTCACTGTTTCCAACGGCCACCAGATTGTGCTTGTATTCACAGAGAATCTGCACCGCATTGGTCCGTTGAGTTTTGCGGTCCCGGGAAACATGGCCGGTCCGAAGGTCAATCTTGAAGACCTGGCCACTGATCCCACGGGCAATCAGCTCCGATGGATTCTCTGCCGGGAAAACTTCAAATACGCCGTTCAGGCTGGGGATCCACTCTTCCAGAACTTCTGGTTTTGAAGGGGAGATATCAAAATCGAACGAAAAACTGTTCGAGGCATACAGCTTCCAGCTGAGCAGAGATGTCGCTGCCAGGCCCAGAATGATGATGCTGAGCAGGGGGCGTCGACGGGGAACCAATTGTCCCTGTTCGAAAAACTGTGATTCCGAAAAGTCATCGGAGGAGTGCCGGGGTCGCATGGCGATCTCCTGAGTACTGAGTGAAGAGGAGGCAGGGTAAGGTGGGGTCAAAAGTTGGTAGGCTTTAAACTCCCTAATAGGACTCAGGTGCTGCAGAATTTATTCGCGGATTCTGTTTTTTCTCCAAATTTTTTTCAGAATGGTTGGTGATCTGAAGATTTCCCTATCCAGCCATTACTTCCGGCTGAAATGTTCGAGGTCGTGCTGGACCATCATCCGGACCAGATCCGGGAAGGTGACCTCCGCTTTCCAGCCCAGTTTTTCCCGGGCTTTTGTCGAATCTCCCATCAGGACATGCACTTCCGCCGGGCGGTAAAACCGGGGATCAACCACCACATGATCTTCATAATTCAGGCCCACTTCCTCAAAAGCCAGCTGGCAGAATTCTCTCACCGAATGGGTCTGACCAGTGGCGATCACAAAGTCATCGGGCTGATCCTGCTGCAGCATCTGATGCATGGCTTTGACATAATCCCCGGCAAACCCCCAGTCCCGTTTGGCATCAAGATTTCCCAGAGGGAGCTTGATCCTGGCACCGTGCCGGATGCGGGCCGCGTGCGAGGTGATTTTCCGGGTGACGAACTCAAAGCCTCGGCGGGGTGATTCGTGGTTGAACATGATCCCGGAGGCAATAAACAGGTTGTAGGACTCCCGATAATTTCGGGACATGTGAAAGCCAGTGACCTTGGAAATACCGTATGGAGAACGGGGATAAAACCGGGTTGTCTCACTTTGAGGGACTTCCGCCGCATGACCAAACATTTCACTGGAACCCGCAAAATACATGCGGCATTCGGGAACAAGGTCTCGAACACATTCCAGCAGGGAGTGTGTTCCATCAATGTTGGTGCTGAAGGTCGAGAAGGAATCCTCGAAGGAGTAAGACACAAAGCTCTGAGCGGCAAGATGATACAACTCATCCGGCCGCACTTCCGAGATCACCCTGTACAGACTCGGAAAACTTTCCAGCGAAGCCGAATGCAGGTGCAGTTTCTCCAGAATGGAAGAGAGTCTGACCAGCCGGTTGGAGGGATCTTCCAGGGCCACGCGCCGGACAATTCCGTGAACTTCGTATCCCTGGGAGAGCAGGTATTCGGCAAGATAAGATCCATCCTGGCCAGTGATTCCAGTGATCAGGGCCCGCTTGGTCTGAGTGGCCATGGAGTAACTCTGTGAGAATGTCAGGTAAAAATGGGATCGAAATCCAGTGAGACCCGTTTGGGACAGTCGAATGATCAAAATATAAAAGCTTCCGACCCGCGAAACTACCGCTCATCCAGAATCGCGGGGCAAGAAGGCTGATTTTCGGCGATTGCCCTCCTATAATGACCGCATAGTGAATGCCCACTCTCCGGAAACGGAATGAACCGGTGAACTTTAGGAAAGACGCATGACAGATTCCCAGGCTTCTTATCAGTTGCCCCCCATTGGTCCCAATCCCTCCTCCAGTGCTGCCGGAACCAATCCCGGTTCATTTGCACGGATTCCCCGGTTTTCTCCCGGTCCGGAAGGAGCATGGACCTTCGCCTCTCCCGATACTCCGGGAATGCCCGCTCCTTCCAGCAAAACCGCCTGGGATTTCATGCCGGAAGACTGGCAGCTCAAGCCGGGATTCGAACAGAACTACCATTGTGCAGAAGCCTGGCAGGCTCCGGCAGATTTTGAACCCGTGACTCAACTCGAATCCGCTCGACTGGGAATCATTACTCCAGAAATGCAGCGGGTTGCAGAGCGGGAACCTCATCTGACTGCCGAACAGATTCGGGATGAAGTCGCTTCTGGCCGTATGGTCATTCCCGCCAACAAAGTGCATCTGAGTCATCAGCTGGATCCGATGTGCATCGGGCGGGCGTCATTGACCAAGGTAAACGCCAATATGGGAGCGTCGCCCGTTTCTTCCGGTACGTCGGAAGAGGTAGAAAAACTGCGCTGGGCAATCCGCTGGGGAGCCGACACCGTGATGGATCTTTCCACGGGGGGCAACCTGGATGAATGCCGCGAAGCAATCATCCAGAACAGCACCGCTCCCATTGGAACCGTGCCGATTTACTCGATGATCATCGGCCGCAAACTGAGCGACCTGACGCACGAAGTCATCCTCGATTCGCTCGAACATCAGGCCCAGCAGGGCGTGGATTATTTCACCGTGCATGCCGGAGTGATGCGGGCTCATCTCGATTATGTCAAAGACCGCCTGATCGGAATCGTCTCCCGTGGCGGTTCGCTGCTGGCCAAGTGGATGCTCGACCATCAGCAGGAAAATCCGATGTACGTGCTGTGGGAGCAGATCTGCCAGATTATGCGGCGGTTTGATGTCACGTTCAGCATCGGCGATGGCCTGCGTCCCGGCGGCCTGTCAGATGCCACCGACCGTGCTCAACTGGCTGAACTGTGCACCCTGGGCGAGCTGACGGAGCGGGCCTGGCGACAAGGCGTGCAGGTGATGGTCGAAGGTCCGGGACATGTCCCGTTCGACCAGATTGAATACAACATGAAGCTGCAGCGTCACCTGTGCCATGGGGCACCGTTTTATGTGCTCGGTCCACTCGTGACAGACATCTTCCCCGGATACGATCACATCACGAGCTGCATTGGAGCAACTTCTGCGGCTTATCATGGCGCGAGCATGCTCTGCTATGTCACTCCGAAAGAACACCTCGGTTTGCCAAAAAAGGACGACGTCAAGCAGGGTTGCATCGCCTACAAGATTGCGGCTCATGCCGCCGATGTGGCCCTCGGAATTCCCGGCACACGGGATCGGGATGATGAACTCACCCGGGCCCGGGCAGCACTCAACTGGGAAAAACATTTTGAGCTGAGTTTCGATCCCGACACCGCCCGGGCTTATCACGATGAAGACCTGGATGTCGATACGGACTTCTGTGCGATGTGCGGTCATGACTGGTGCAGCGTGCGAATCTCACGGGAAATCGTCGAATTCACGTCCGGTAAAGATTCGCGATTTGCCTGGGAGAAAGCCAAGAAATCTGCCGCCCTGACACCTGAACAGCAGGCGATTCTGCAACAGCGAGGTGTGCTGAGCCCTGAGGAGATTCATAAACTGGCCTCCAAAACTGTGAAGAAGATGACCTCTGACGATGCTGGCAAAGCTTCCTGCCATAGCGATTACGTTGATTCCGAAACTGCCCGCGGACTGCAGACCGATCTGGTCGAACTGGATGTCGAATAGCGGCAAACTGTCCCACAAAATGAAATCGGCTGAGCAGAACTCATTCGCGTTTTGCGAATGAGGATTCGTTCACCGATTTCCCATTGGGATCTTCTTACGGAATACAAATTGCATCAATAGATTGCTGCAGGCGAGACTTTCACTCTCATACAGAAGTCTCCTGTCTTTGCGAATCTGAAGAAGTTTCAGCTGGGAGCTGTGTGTCGAGATGCCTTTTTATGAAGCTCTTTCGCCCATTGGACAGTCAGTGCTGGCGCTGACGACCGTGGCCGCGATCGGTCTTTTTATTGGAAGCCTGAAATTCCGGGGAATTGGTCTGGGAACTGCGGGTACGTTATTCGCCGGGCTGGCCTTTTCCGCGATGGGTGTACATTGCGAAACAGAAATCATTGATTTCGCCAAAGAGTTTGGTCTGATTCTGTTCGTGTTTACCATCGGCATTCAACTCGGCCCCGGTGTAATTGGCCTCTGGCGTCAACAGGGGTTGACCTTAAACATGCTGGCCATTGCCATCGTCATGTGCGGCGTCGGACTGACCCTGCTGCTCTTCTGGGTGCTGAACCTCGAGGGAGTCTCAGCAGTCGGACTGTTTTCCGGGGCGACAACCAACACACCTTCTCTCGGTGCCGCCCAGCAGGCTCTGCAAGTGAGGCAAACAGCAGAGGGGATTGACAGCAGCGCCCTGACCCAGGCGTATGCGATTGCCTATCCCGGAGCAATTCTGGGAATCATTGCCGCTCTACTGTTATTGAAGCGGATATTTGCGATTGATCTCGAGCAGGAAGCAGCGGAGCTCAAACGACGTACGCCCACTCTGCCACCGGTTTGTCGTCGAAATCTGCAGATTGACAATCCCAATCTGAGTGGATTGACGATCGAAAGCATTCCCGGACGCAGCGAAACAGGCGTCCGGATCTCACGGATCTGGAAAGCATCTGATAATCAGGTTCTCCCGGTGACCGATTCAACCGTGGTTGAGGTGGGGGATGTGATATTGGCTGTTGGCACTGACGGTGCACTGGATCGGTTTCAGATGATTATCGGATCTCATGCCGATCGGGATCTGATGCAGGAATCGGGAGATATTGGCTTTCGCCGGGTTGTCGTCACCAGCAAAGCCATCCTGGGGAAGACACTGAGCGAACTGGCACTGGACCATTTATGGGGAGTGACGATCACGCGGGTCATTCGGTCCGGTGTGGAAATGACCGCACATGGTGGAATGCGGCTGCATTATGGGGATGTACTGCATATTGTGGGGCGTCAGTCTGGCCTGGACGGTGCCGCCAAACAGCTTGGGAACGCTCTGCATGAGCTGGATAACATTCAGTTCATTCCGTTTTTCCTGGGAATCACCTGTGGGATTATCGCGGGGCTGATTCCGTTCAGCATTCCCGGCTTTCCCGTACCGGTTCGGCTTGGCCTGGCGGGCGGCCCGCTGATTGTTGCGATTCTGTTTGGCATGATTGGGAATCTTGGTCCACTGGCATGGTATATCCCCGGGAATGCCAATCGGGCGTTGCGGGAACTGGGGATCATTCTGTTCCTCACGAGTGTGGGACTGCATGCGGGAAGCGGATTCCTGGCCACCGTCTTTTCGCCTCTGGGACTGGCCTGCGTGACCGGTGGCCTGATCATCACTATGGGCCCGCTCCTGCTGACGGGATTTTTTGCCCGGCGGGTGATGAAAATGAATTTTCTGACACTGTCCGGACTGATTGCCGGGAGTATGACAGATCCTCCCGCCCTGGCCTTTGCGAATTCATTGAGTGAATCCGAAGGAGCCTCGATTGCTTATGCGGCCGTTTATCCACTGACGATGACCCTGCGTATCATCTCCGCTCAACTCCTGGTCACACTTTGCGTATAGAGTAGCGTGGTCGAACTGATCGATCAGTCCTTGTTCAGTGCCTCACCTTTACTGAGACTGATCATGAAAAGGGAAATTCGTGTGCCACTGGCTCAGCCAGTGTTTTCCTTACTCAATTCACGGCACTGGCAGAGCCAGTGGCACCCAACCAATGATCGTCTTTCAGCATACGACTCACCGCTCGTTTCACTGGCCCGACTTCAGGAGTTTCATCGAAATCTCTGTGGTGACGGTTTGCTCAAGTGTCTGACCGACTGCGGAGAGTTCCAGCAGCATCTGCTGCTTCAGGCCACTGGCCAGTACACAGCCACGCTGTGGGTCGAACAGATAAACTCCCTGACCATCGGCCCCTTTGACCGTCACCTGAAACGGGCTGCCCTCTTTCGGGGTGAGCGAAATGCGGGTGGTTGCATCGATGCGATCGAGTCCATCGGCTGTTCGGCCGGCATACTCATAGTCAATGACCGATTTCATTGTGCCGAACGGCAACTCGGTGGATAGCTCGCGCGACCACTTCTCGCCCACCTTCACCGCCTGTTCGGGAAAGACCACGCTCCCCTGGGAAAGCATCTTCTCCAGACCTTCGCGGGTATCAATTCCGGCAATCCCAGGATTGGGTGCGGTAAATCGCTGTTCGAGAGCGGGAGGAATTGAGACATCAGATACGACTCCCCGATCGCAAACCGTCATGGCAATTTGCTGCTGGACGAGCGAGTTGAGGGAATTGGCAATCATGCCGAAGGGGCCACTCAGTTCGGTGCCGGATGCGGAGTCAAAGTGGATTGGTTCCGGATTTCCAGGCTGGGTGACTTCCAGCTGACAGCGGGAAATCGTTTTTGCAACCCGGGCGGAGCCATCGGGATTCACTCCCTGCACCTGAGTGGAGAGCTGCAACTGTTGTGTGATGTGATTACTGACTTCTTTTCCGGCCACGACTGAAGACGTGGTGAGCGTCTGTTTCAGTTCGTAGTTGCGTGACTCCCCGTTCTGATACTGATAACGGAGCAGCGTTTGAGCGTGTGCAGTGCCTGCAAAACCAGAGGCCAAGCTCAGTACAATGCCGGCGAACAGAATGCGTTGTAAGGCAGTCGTCATCATCTTCCCCATCCATGGGTCGAAGCGGATTGAATTCCATTCCAGACGGCACCCCAGTTTGCACGCCGTCATCTGATCAAAGGATACGGGAAAACCGGAATGGACCGCAATTCCACTTTCAGATGGCGTCGTAACCTATTGCCATCAAACAGGATGCGGAAATCGACGTCGCTCAGGACCCCATCGCTTTGTCACAGATTTCCAGGATCCGATCGATATCGGTCATTGCGTGCTCAGAAACGGACTGGTAGAGCATCTCGCCGGACGGGCTGATCAGAAACAGGCCGTGCATGTCCCGATCCCGGCTGTCCAGGCAACCATAGGCCCGAAACGCCCTCCGCTGCGGGTCAACGCACTGCGGGTATTCAATGCCAAGTTTGGAACGAATCTGCTCCACCGTTCCTGAGGAAGGAAGTTCGTGACTGATCGCAATAATGCGGATACCGCGACGATCAAAATCGTTCGCCTGCTTCGCCATCCCTGCCAACTGTTCCATGCAATGGACGCACTGCACGCCCCGATAAAAAACCAGCAGGACGTGCTGATCTGGATAGGATTGAGGAGTGTATGTTTTCCCTGCAGAATCTTTCAGGGAGTAAGCAGGGGCCTGCTTTTCGGGCTCAGCACTATTGGCAGCCGTCGACAGCATTCCGCAGAGTGCCAGAAAAAGAACACACCGAATCATGAGTGAAGTTTGCCGCATCAGATCAACCTCCTAAGGCCGTATTCCCACTACGATTTCCATCACCAAGTATCCGGTTTTCAGCCTTCAATTCAAGTGGACAGATTGACGCGGAACTGTTC
>JAGQQT010000380.1 GCA_020426065.1 Planctomycetaceae bacterium
TCGATCTGGTGTGTGGTGGCCCGCCATGCCAGCCATTTTCACTAGGTGGTCTTCGACAGGCTGACGTTGATAACAGGAACATGATTCCAGAGTTCGTACGGTGCGTGCGCGAATGCGAACCTGAAATGTTCTTGATGGAAAACGTACCGGGACTTGTCAGCAAAAAGACACGTCCGTATTTCGATGAGACGTTGGAGAAGTTTCGGCGGCTGGGATTTACGATTAATTGGTCAATACTATATGCACCGGACTATGGTGTGCCCCAAAAGCGTAGACGGTTGTTTGTACTTGGATCTCGCAATCGCATGTTGTATTTCCCGAAGGCAACTCACGGGCCTGACGCAGACGTACCACACCCAGTAAGCAAAGATTACATTTCAAAAGTTCCACTCGGTGATCCTCCAAACTCACCCGTCAGGTACGCAAGGTCGCCTGATTTACGGAAAAGTCCCTATGCGGGACATATTTACAATGGCGGAGGGCGACCAATTGATTTAGACGCCCCTTGTCATACGATCCTTGCGTCCTCAGGAGGTTACAAAACTCATTGGATCGATACTGAAGGCATAGCACCGCGCTACCACGCGCACCTTATGAATGGCGGAATGCCATGGGAAGGCAAAGTGCCAGGCGCACGACGATTGTCAACACTTGAGTGCTCGATCATACAAACGTTTCCTGAGGAGATGTTTTTTGCTGGAACTCGGTCATCCCAATACACACAGATCGGGGATGCGGTCCCGCCGAGAATGGCAGCTGCGTTAGCTGAAAGCTTAGACAATCAGTTCCGAGGTATTGAATCAGAATTAAAGCCTGTTGACGCAGATGCAACTTTGTTGCAGGGACGGCTATTCGTGTGAGAAACGAACATGTTTATAACTCAGTTAAAGCAATAGTCAGTCGACTCGATGAACTGATCCAAGGCGGGAAGCTCAAGGCTGGAATTCCACGCAAATTGGCGAATACATTCGATAAACACGTTGACGATCACGGAGGAAGTGTTCGTCTTGCGTGTGTATTTTTTGTTTCGTACATATTGCAGGATTCTGATTGGGACTTCGCGTCGGTTCCTGTCGGCATTCGCGGCAAGTTTGGCGATAAGCTGCTTTCATCCGAACTTTCGCAAAGGCATGTTATGTTTCACAAGAACATAACGGCATTCGGCGAGAATCTTGGATGGAAAGGCAACGTCCGCAACTTCGACATGACAAGTGACACCCGATTCAAGTCGTTCGTTGGAAATCTTAAACAGCTGTCGAAAAGGGACCGCAAGCTGCTATTTGAGCATGTTTGCTGGCGATTGCTTGAATCACGGCATGTGCGTCAGGCGCTGCCACCGTTGCCAAACGATTACTTGACCTACTCGAGATCCCTCAATCTCTGCGAGTCTTTGCTTGGACTTCCATCTGAAGGACATGTTCAGCAATTCTTAATTGCCTCATTTCTCTTGATCCATCGCGCTAGATTTGGCCACCATATCATGACCCATCACCCTCATGCATCAGACAAGTATAACGGTACTTGCGGCGACATTGAGGAATTTCGAGATGAATTGCTTGTTGCCGCATACGAGGTGACTGTCCGCGACGACTGGAAGAACCGTCTCCCCGATTTTCGGAAAAAGATGCAACAAGGAAAACTGAAGCGTTATGTAATATTTGCCGCGAATGTGAACAACAGTGGCGACCTTTTCCCGGCGGCCAACTTGGTCAAGTTTACTGAGGGGCTTGAATTCGATTTGGCAATCGTGGATGTACGAGATTTCTGTGCTGTGTTTTGTGCGGAGTTGTCAGCTGAGGAACTAATTAAGGTCGTGAATCAGACATACGCATTCCTGCAGGAACCATCTCTTTGTGGTCGTAGCGATTTGATCGATGCGTACCGCGATGCTACGGCACGTTGGGTCGATGATTTAGCGTAATGGGGAGCCTAATAACGTCGCGTGGTGTATCTGGGGTCAAACGCAATGAGTCTCCAGAACTGATGCGAGATTCGAAAAACATCTCACGCAAAGCCGCAAAGTCGCAAAGAAAAAGGGTTGAAACCTTTCAGAAAAACCTTGGCGGCTTTGCGCCTCTGCGTGAGATCACAGAGTATCTGTCTCGGCTATTGTATGGCCGGAAGTGTCATCAGCCTCACGTGACTTCTTCACACCGGTAGGCTTTGCCAACCGGGTCTACCCTGCTGTCGCGATTCTGATTGCGAGATTCAAACGTGGAAAATCTCGTGTTCCAGAACGTATTGTCCGTCAATCTCACGCACAAAGAAAGACGAAGCTAGCCCCATCAGCGGAATCTCATCATCTTTGGGGTCGCCAGGTTTCGTCGTCAACGGGATTTGGGCCATAAACCAACCTCGCCTGTCATCAGTTCGCGGAGGTTGAAACTCGCAAGAGCCATTGATTACGTTGATCAAACGGTCATTCGGAATCACCACAGTCCATGGATCCTCACCACCGAAAAAAGTCGTGATCTGCTCTTTGAGTTGAGATGCCGTCCAGCCAGATGGTTTATCCCAAAAAAGTGCATCAAGTGCCGCTGAGTAATCGTCCAACTCGAGTAGTTCGATCCATCGCCAGAATGCTTCGAGATAGTTTTCCTTCGTGTCTACTTTGGCAAATCGAATCAAGCTGAAACTCCCGTCAGCGACAGAACTTGTTATTAGCCAGAACAATTCTACTTAACTCATACAAAATCTATAGCTGGCATCAGCATCATCAACCGCCAGGTGAGATTTCCCTGGATGTCCACACTTGGTAAACACCGCTCCCCGGTTCACAATCGGAAGTGGAAGGTCTGGCGGATGTAGCGCCAGATCCAGCCGCCGATGGAGCGTTTGTCGACGATGAAGCGGGCGCGGCCGCTCAGGCCGGAGAACATCAGGTCGGTTTGCTCGCTTAGTTTGACGGTTGCCTGATAAGCCAGTTCTGTCAGCTTTTCCCGGCCTTCCTGGTCCGTTACGGTGGCCAGATCTCCCCCGCTCTTATTGGACAATTGCCGTGGAGCATAATCGCTCTGCCGATCGGCAATTTCGGTGATCACTCCTTCAAAAATCTGGTCTGGCAGATGATAACAACGCATCAGGACCGGTGTGCCCAGGTGCAGTTCGTTGCGGTCATCCTGCGAAACCAGCAGCACGGCCTGCATCGCATCACTGGGGGCCACACTCATCAGGTGTGTGCCCACTTCAATGAGGGCTCCCTGATTTCGTTCCTGAAAGACCGTGCCATACCAGGACCGCAGATTCCGTTTGCCGGAACCGGGCAGTTTCTGTTCGGGAACGGATTCCGCCGCCACAATTTTTCCCGAGATCGGCGCCCGCACAGTCAACTGGTCGATCTGCCGGGTCACACTCTGCAGCTGATCGTTGATTGAAGCGATCCGCTCATCGGCCATCTTGACTTCATCGGGGCTGTTGAGAGCCACGGCGGTATTGCGAGCGGCGTTGGCGACATCGAGCTGGGCTTCGTAATCTCGTTTCTGATCATCCAGTTCCTCATTTTCCAGAATGAGCAGCACATCTCCCTGCTGCACATCCTGGCCGGGTTCGACGGCCACCTGCTTGAGATGACCGGAACTGAAGGAGTAAACATGCTCCACATGGTAGGGCTCGAGCGTGAAGCTGGAATGAATCCACCAGGGAACCGGAATGGCGAGAATGGCTCCCAGCACTCCGACGGCCAGCACGGAAGAAAAGGCGATTTTCAGTTTGCTCATCGGTTCATTCCTTGGCATCGACAGAATCTGGTAGAGGGATTTTCCCAGCCCGAACAGCATCGTTCCCAGTGAAGCGAGCGTGAGCATGACCGCCACATTCTGCAGTCCATAGGGTTTCATCCACGTGTAAAGAAACAGGGCGATACTCAGCACGAGCACCCACTTATAAATCCAGGAGGCCACCGCATAGAGAATAAACCAGTGGCGGTTGCGGTCGGGAGCGAAGGGATCGTCTGGCAGATGAATCCCCAGGCAATACCACGCAAATGCTTTCATCAAGGCCTTGTCGGCCTTCTGCTTGAGATTGGGGATCTCCAGATAGTCGCTCAGCATGTAGTAACCGTCAAACCGGATCAGCGGGTTCAGGTTGAAGATGACCGTGGAAATCGTGGTGACAAAAAACAGGTTCAGGCACAGGTAATTGAACAGTCCCGGCTGCGAGAACCACCAGGCAAACACGGCAATCGAGGAGAGAAACACCTCAATATACGCCCCCGCTCCTCCAATCCAGATGCGGTGCCACTTGTTCTTCATCATCCAGCTGTCCGAGACATCGCAATACAATGTCGGACTGAAGACCAGCAGCATCACGCCGATTTTGTGGCACTCACCACCAAAATGCCGGCACGTTAACCCGTGGCCAAACTCGTGGATCACCTTCGCACCAGCAATTACCAGGTACATGTAGAGCAGGTTTGGCCAGCCGAAAAACTGCTGGAACTCTGGCAGCTTGCTCTGAAATTCTTCGAACTGAATACTGACCAGCAGCAATGCGGCCGCGGCCAGAATCACCACCAGGGCAACCGCCCAGGTGGTATACATCCATTTGAAGAACGGATAAATCGCATTCAGGGTCCGCTCCGGATCCCAGCCCGGCAAACGCAGAAACAGAAAGTTCTGCAACGTCTGCACAATCTGCTTCCGTTT
>JAGQQT010000381.1 GCA_020426065.1 Planctomycetaceae bacterium
TCGAGGGGACGAAATTTTATGAAACTCCGCATATCGACGGTCTGGCTGAGAAAAGTCTGCGGTTTGAGCGGGGCTATTCGGCCTGCCAGGTCTGCAGTCCTTCGCGAGCGGCGATTCAAACCGGAAGGTACCCGGCCCGATTGCATCTGACGGATTACATTGCCGTCAATCGGGGGAATCAGCCAGACAAGTGGAATCGCAATACACAACTGCTCCCGGCTGAGTATGCACCTGAGCTGCCCTTAAGCGAATTGACGATTGCAGAAGCTTTGAAGTCGAAACAGTATCAGACCTTCTTTGCCGGGAAATGGCACCTGGGAGGGGATGGCCATACTCCCAATGAGCAGGGGTATGATGTCAACCAGGGTGGATACCATTATGGAACTCCTCCGGGAGGCTTCCACGCTCCTTACAACAATCCCAAGTTGAGTGATGATCCCCCCGGTTCGGAACTTCCGATGCGACTGGGGCGGGAGACGGCCTCTTTCATCAAACAGCAGGCTGATTCTGGGAAGCCTTTCTTTGCGATGCTCTCCTTCTATTCAGTTCATGCTCCAATTCAGTGCAGCCAGGCCCGCTGGGAAAAATTTCAGGCCAAGGCGGAACAGTTGGGACTGACCGAGCGAGCCGAACCCCGGTTTCTGTTCGATCGCACCAAAGAGGTGCGTCAGGTTCAGGATCACCCTGTCTATGCCGGGATGATGGCTGCACTGGACGATTCTGTCGGTCTGGTGCTGGATGCCATTCAGGAAAAGAATATCCAGGACAACACGGTCGTGATTTTCACTTCCGACAACGGTGGTGTTTCCTCTGGAGATGGTTTTGCCACATCCTGCCTGCCAATGCGCGGCGGAAAAGGGCGGCAATGGGAAGGTGGCATCCGGCAGCCGTTCTACATTTACTGGCCGGGTGTGACTACTGGGGGAACAACCGACATTCTGGCCAGCGGAGTCGATTTTCTGCCTACAATTCTGGAGATCGCGGGAGTGGACCCGTCCGCTGAGAATCCCGTGGATGGCGTGAGCCTGGTTCCCGCTCTGCGGGGGAAAGGAATGCCGGATCGGAAGCTGTACTGGCATTATCCACATTACGGAAATCAGGGAGGAGAACCGTCTGCGATTGTCATGGAGGGGGACTGGAAACTGATTCACTATTTCGAGGATGGTCGGAACGAACTGTATAACGTCAAGTCCGATGTGGGAGAACAGCACGATCTGGCCGGACAGTCTCCAGAGAAGGTTGCGGCGATGGCCCAGGATCTGCGGAAATGGCTGGCTTCAGTTGAGGCGACTTATCCTTCAAGTAATCCCCGATACAATCAGGCCAATTACGACAAAGAACTCCAGCAGATACAGAAACAGGGGATGCCGAATCGGGAAAAGGAACATGCCGGCTATCTCAAACCAGACTTTGCACCACGCGGTGGCTGGTGGGATCAGAAGAAGCCTTGAGTTGGCTAAGGATTGGTGTTTCTTCACAATAATTTCATGAAACCCGATCATGTTCCTGCACCGCAGTTTCCCTTGGCTGCCTGTTTTTCGAGGAATGAAGTACGCACACCTTACCCTGTCCGACAGGGGCTGAAACCATGTTGTCTCAATGACCAGTGAATCATCAGGAATGGGCCTGTCCCGTTATTTTCTCCGGACTTGGATCCTGTGCAGTCTGCTGGTGGTGTTCTGTGTGCTGGGCTTTTCTGTTGCCGTCATCCGGCACTCTCTCGCAAGAGCGGAATCGCAGGCCAGCAGGGAATTGAACAGCCAGTTGAACTGGGGAGTCAACCTGGCAGCCGAAGCGCTGAATTCAAGCTCTGACGAAGCGGCGAACAGTGATTCCACAGACCAGAACACACTTCAAAAATGGGCACAATCTTTTGATTTGTCTTTTGCCCTCTATGACATTCAAGGTGCCTTGCAGGGGCATTCGATTGATGAGACCAGTGCGTTCTCGCACTTGCCAAAACAGCTCTCTGTTCGCTCCGATCAACCAGATGATCAGTTGAAGGCGCTGACAAATCTGCCAGCGCCTCCCAGATCTCGCGTGGTCGTCAAACGGATTCTCAATCCGGAAGGAAGCCCGATCGGCTTGCTCCGGGTTGTTCGCTCTGAAGCGGATCTTCAGAACTATCGCTGGCAGATCTCTCTGGCAGCCTGGACGATCACCATTCTGGGGCTGCTGATCGCTCTGCTGCTGGCCTGGCTTCTGACTCGGAGTATCACCAGGGCCAGAGCAGCAATTGCCGTCATCTGCGATGTCACCGGACACGGAGAAATCATTCATCATCTCGATCAGTCTGGAACCGGTGATTTTGAGGATCTGATTACTTCACTGCGTCAGATGAACGTGCAGAATGCCAACCGCATCGAGGCGCTCAGGCAGGAGTCGCAAACCCAGGAGGATTATTCGAATCGACTTTCTACCGTGCTGGCCGGGATGGTGGAAGGAGTGATTGCCGTCAACACAACCGAGCGGATTCTCTTTGCCAATGATGCAGCAATGGATCTGCTGGATATCACGTCCAGTCAACAGCAGGTGATTGGTCGACCATTCTGGGAACTGATACGGAATCTGGATGTCCGGAAGATGGTGCAGGAAGTCCTTTCCCGGGTGGATCAGGCAACCCGGGAAATGGAACTGCCACGCTCCAACAAGCGAATTGCCTTTCTGGCTTCCCGGTTACCTGGGGATCCCTGCCCGGGTGTTGTGCTCGTACTGCATAATGTCACAGAACTTCGCCGGCTGGAAAGGATCCGCTCCGAGTTTGTGTCCAACGTGGGACACGAACTGAAAACCCCACTCGCAGCGATTCAGGCCTGCACCGAAACCATGCTGGATGGCGCGATTGAAGAGCCGGAACATGCCCGACGATTTTTGTCTCAGATTTCAGAACATGCCGATCGTCTGCACAAGTTGATCATCGATCTGATGGAGCTGGCCAAGATTGAATCGGAAGAGGATGTTTTCGATCTGCAGATCATCGATATCGGGATTCCGATTCAGGAATCGATCGATGAGCACCAGCCGGTCGCTAAAGCCCGGCAGGTTCGGCTGGAGTATGAACCCACCATTGAGGAACTGCTGGTCAAGGCAGACCCGGATGGCATCCGCACGCTCGTCAGCAATCTGCTCGATAATGCCCTGAACTACACGCCTGCCAGTGGCAAGGTGCGGGTCTCCTGGAAATCGGATGGTCAGGATGTGATTATCACCGTGGCCGACTCGGGAATCGGGATTGATCCCGGTCATCAGGAACGGATTTTTGAGCGTTTTTACCGGGTTGATTCTGCCCGCTCAAGAGATGCGGGCGGCACAGGACTGGGGCTGTCGATCGTCAAACATCTCTGCCAGTATTTTGGCGGCACCATTGAACTGCAGAGTCAACCCGGCAAGGGAACGACATTCACTGTTCGACTCCCTCTGGTTACCGCGGAAATCAATGAACTGGAACAGTATCGCCCGCTTTGAAGAACTGGTCTTCTCAACAGATGATCCATGGCTGATGTGTGGACTCTGCTGATTTATTCCGATACGCTGCATTGAGCGGGATTCCGGTGAAATCCCGTCCATGGAAACTTGAGAATGGGGATAAGCATGCGCAGTCAGGCAGTCAAAATTCTGGGCGGGGGAAAAGCAGTTATCCTGTCCATTCTGATCGTTGCGGTTGCCGTGGCAGGTTTTTCCGCTCCCGCACTTGCCCTGGACACACCTGCCTTTCCCACAATTACCAACACACAACCGGGAACGGAGCAACCTCCCACTCCCGAAGAAGCCGCTGCCTTGTTTCAACTGCCAGAAGGGTTTCAATTGACTCTCTTCGCCGGAGAACCGGATGTCTCTCAACCGATCGGAATGGAAACCGATGATCGGGGCAGA
Source organism: Planctomycetaceae bacterium (assembly GCA_020426065.1). GTDB lineage: Bacteria > Planctomycetota > Planctomycetia > Planctomycetales > Planctomycetaceae > Rubinisphaera. Next base: position 3,874 of record JAGQQT010000381.1, read on the forward strand.
CTCTGGGTGGCCGAGTGCTATACCTATGGCGGTCGCAGCTACGATGAAACCTTGCGGGACCGGATCGTGATTCTGCAGGATACGGACGGCGATGGCCGGCACGATGTCCGCAAAGTGTTCTGGGACCAGGGAGATCGACTGACCAGCGTATTGCCAGGCACGAACGGTTGCTGGATTCTCAACTCCGGGACACTGGCATGGCTCGACGACAAGGATGGGGATGATCGAGCGGACGGGCCACCTCGGGCAGTGTTAGATGGCTTCGACATCAATCAGGTTGGACACAATATTGTCAGCGGCCTGATGTACGGCCCGACCGGCTGGATTTACGGACGGCATGGGATTCAGGCGACATCATATGTCGGAGCTCCAGGAACACCTCCTGTGCAGCGTGTGCCAATGAACTGTTCGATCTGGCGTTATCATCCACTTCAGAAAAAGTTCGAACTGGTGACAGAAGGAACCACCAACCCCTGGGGCCTGGACTACAACCAGTACGGCGATTTCTTTTTCACCAATAACGTGATTGGGCATGCCTGGCATGCGATTCCCGGAGCCCACTTTCGTCGAATGTACGGCAGCGATTTCAATCCGCACTATTACGAACTGATTGACCAGCATGCGGACCACTATCACTGGGATCACTCCGCTTCCTGGACCGACAGTCGCGACTCCAGTGGAATTCATGGTGAACTGGGAGGAGGGCATTCCCACTGTGGAGGTCTGATTTATCAGGGGGACAACTGGCC
>JAGQQT010000382.1 GCA_020426065.1 Planctomycetaceae bacterium
CGATGCCCTGGCATTACTGGGGGATGATTCGGTCGAACGTCTGGCCCTGCTCTTGGAAATCCACCAGCGGAACTCGGCCAACGAAGTTTTTCAGGCAGAACTTCCCACCCGGACAGAAGCTGCCAAAGCAGAAGCGGAAACTCTGCTGCCACTGCAACTGGAAGAAGAACAGCTTTCCAGACTCTACGGGAACAGTTCACAGGAATTGCGTTCCGTCCGGGAAAGGATCGCTGCGGTCAAACTGTTTCTCGACCAGCAGCGGAATCAGTTGCGGAAACTGGAAGACAGCAGTCCGCAATCTCCTCTGGAATATTCGGAAGCGTATCTGCAGATCCTGAAAAACGATCTGATCACCCTGCAGGAACGTTCGCAGCAACTCGAAGAAATCGCTCTCAAGGAAGAACAGCGGGCACAGTCTGTGGCAGCGTTTGAAGTCCAGGAACAGACCATGAAGTCTGCCTTGGAGAGAAAATCAGAGCTTTACAAAATCCTGCTGAAAAATCTGGGTGATATGAACCTGATCAAGGATTTCAGCACGTACAACACCCGAGTAATGAGTCGGATTAAGCCGGGAGAGAAGATCTGGCCCAAATCGCGTTTTTCCCTGCCAGCAGGTCTGTTTCTGGGAGCTGTGGTTGGTATGGGATTGGCTTTAACGCGGGAAGTCCGTGACCGGCGATTCCACTCCCCGAATGAAGTGGAATCCACACTGGGGCTCAACGTGATTGCCCAACTCCCTCCCGCTTCACCATTGCTGGGAAAACTGTCTTTGCTGACGGCTCCTCAGTCTCCCGAGGCGGAAGCGATCCGTTCGATCCGGACGACTTTACTCAATCGTCGCCGACACGATCTGCATGCCAAGACGGTTGGGATTATGAGTATGCAATCGGATGATGTGACTGCTCGTGTGGCAGCGAATGTGGCGTTAAGCCTGGCTCAGGTCAGTCCTCGAGTCCTGCTGATCGAATCGAATTTCCATTCCCCAATGCTGCAGGGGATCTTTCAGTTGCCACAATCCAGGACACTCAACGATCTGATGGCGGGCCAGGTTTCCCTGGCGGAAACCATTCATCGTGTCCAGCAGGGGTTGCACGTGATTGTTGCCAACCGAGATGAGCAGCTGGCGAATGATGTTTTTGCCGATGGCCGTTTTGAGAAACAGATCCAGTCCCTTCGGGCTCATTACGACTGGATTCTCCTCTCTACTCCGGCCGCTGCTTCCTCGAACGATCTGCTTTCGATTGGCCAGCTGTTTGATCTGGGCCTCTTCATGCTGATTGCTGATCAGGAAGATTCCGTCCGCGATGTCCAGCTCATGCGGAGACTGCGTGAGCTCAACATCCCCGTTGACTACGCCGTCATTCAGCAGGTTCATGACAATCTGTTTTCCGGTCGATGAACCTGATCTACTGCGGTGAGTAAACCCACTACTTCAAAGGGTTCTCGTACCAGATCACACCCAGGTTATCACGCTCTTCGCAGGTGAGCAGATCCAGATCTCCGTCTTCATCCAGGTCCAGGAGTTCAAAGCGGTCGTACTTGATGCCCAGTTCGACACCGGAAATGGTCTCAAACCGGCCAGCCACACGGGCAAATCCACCTTCAGCAGCAAGCGTGTTGTGCATCACAAAAACGCCATGTTTATTCTGTGCGTTTTCGCAGGAGACAACTAGGTCGAGAGTGCCACTCTCATCCAGATCGACCAGAGCGGCAGCTTTCGCTGTGCCGCCTGAAGCGGGTAACGTAAATGCCCAGGTTTCAAACCGCAGTGGCGTCTGTCCCCTTTCTATAAACACGTGAACTTCCCGTTCACGAACAGCGGCCACAAACGCCTGGCGGTTGTTAATCTGACAATTCGAGAGAAACATCACTTCCCGATGCTGTCCTCCAATGGCAATCCTTTTCCAGGATTCAACCGGTGTCCCATCTCCCGGATTCTCCAGAAACCAGCAACCGGTTTCTTTTCCCTTGCGATCGGAATAAACCAGATCCAGATCACCATCTCCTTCCACATCGCACAGAAACAGGGACATGATCCAGCCCGCAGATCTCACCGGAACCCAGCGGGAATTCTCTACTGAAGTTGAGTTCGGATCAAAGTATCCGATCCGGCCTCCAGGCTCTTTCGAGCCGCAGAACAATTCGTGGTACGGATCCTGGTCCAGATCCGCTCCCAGTCCAAACATCCAGCAGGTTTGCTCCGCAGATGCTGCCAGCGGAACAGTTTTCCAGAGTGATTCCTGCAGCAGCTGATCTTTTCCTGGAGCCAGGTGCGCATATACGGTGCGGGTTTTTCCTTCGCAGCAGCTGATCAGATCCAGTTGTCCGTCCAGGTTGGCGTCCGCGAAAAAAGCATCTTCAGGTGAATTCACTTTCCCGACAGTCACCATCGGCCAGGGATTTTTGCGTTCTGCAAGGGGCGGTTGCAGGTAGAGCCGAATCACGCCCCCTTCTTCCCAGCCGGTTGCGATATCCAGCAATCCGTCCTCATTGATATCCGCCAGCTTCACGCCATCAGCACCGCGAGAGGTGTTGTCAATCGTATGAAGTTTCCAGCCGGTCTGCTCCTCTGCGGAAACGGTTGCGGTCAGCAGGCACAGAAATAAAAGAGCCAATGTCTGGAATTTGAGATGGATCAATGGTTTGTACTTCATGGTCTGTCTCCGGAGCGGTTCCCTTTCGTCCATGTCTATAACGGAGTATCGTAGCATAATGACAGATCAGGCAGGAGGAATTGGATCAGATTCAGTTCTCCAGCAAAATCAGGAGAGGAGAGAATTCGACAATGTCCAGGTCGATCACACGTCGCGAGACTTTAAAAACACTTGCCGCAGGGGCATTCTGCCTGGCAGGTGCAGAACTGCGGGCGGAGAATGAGAAATCGCTGCCTCCAGTCAGAACCATCACTCGAGGTCCGTTGCATCACTGGTTTGGCTATTACGATAAACTGGAATTCGATCCCTCCAACCGCTACGTGCTTTCGAATGAAGTCTCGTTTGAGCATCGCACGCCAACAGCTGAGGACCAGATTGGCGTCGGGATGATTGATACCCAGAATCAGGATCGCTGGATTCCATTGGGGACCAGTAACGCCTGGGGCTGGCAGCAGGGTTGTATGCTGCAGTGGCGTCCCGGTAATACTCAGGAAGTGGTCTGGAATGATCGCGACGGAGAGCACCACGTCTGTCGTGTCAAAAACATTCAGACAGGGATGAGCCGAACCTTGCCTCGACCCATCTATACCCTCAGTCCGGATGGCAAGTGGGCCGTCACAGCGGATTTTTCCCGCATCCAGCGGATGCGTCCTGGATATGGATATATCGGTCTGACAGATCCCTGTCATGCGGAACTGGCACCTGCGGAATCCGGTGTCTGGCGGATGAATATGGAGACCGGTGAATCTGAGTTGATCTTTTCGCTGGCCGATGCCGCTCGAATTCCCCACCAGGGAGAGTTACTGAAAAACCAGTGGCACTACTTCAATCATCTGCTGATCAGCCCGGACAGCAGTCGCATGATTGTGCTGCATCGCTGGCGGGAAAACCAGGACGGAGAACCGACAGGTAAGTTCTGGACAAGAATGTTTACCCTCAATCTGGATGGGTCGGACCGTTACGTGCTCGATCCCTCAGGTCATACTTCCCATTTCATCTGGCGCGATCCGGAACACATCTGCGCGTGGACAAAACCTTTTGAAGACCAGCCGGCAAAGTTCTATCTGTTTCGGGACAAGACTCAGGATGTGGAACTAGTGGCTCCTGAGGTGATGCCGGTCAATGGTCACAACACTTATCTGCCGATTGCCGGAAATGAATGGATTCTCAACGATACCTATCCGCAGGGAGCGGAGCGGCTGCAAACGCCGTATCTGTATCATGTCCCTTCCGGTAAGCGTTTCGATCTTGGTCACTTTCCGCTGCCGAAACTGTATCAGGGAGAATGGCGCTGTGATCTCCATCCCCGCTCCAACCGCGATGGCACCATAATTGCCATCGATTCCCCGCACACCGGCAGTGGCCGTCAGGTGCACCTGATCGATGTAAAAGATATCCTCAATCTGGTCTAACCGTTTTCTGATCCATCCTCAATGTTTTTGTAATGACTGTCTGGAATCCATCAATGAGAACAAACCCTGTTAAACGAGCCCTGAAAGCCGGCTCTCCGCAAGTTGGAACGTGGCTCAGCCTGGAGTCCGTTTTTGCTTCCCGATTCATGGCGCGAGTCGGTTTTCCCTGGTTGACTGTGGATATCGAACATTCTCCCGTCGACTGGCAAACTGCTGCACTGATGTTTGGAGCCATTGCCGATGCGGGTTGCGTGCCGATCGCCCGTGTGCCACGCGGGGATCATGATCTGATCAAGCGGGTCCTGGATGCCGGAGCAATGGGAATTGTCGTACCAATGGTCAATACTGTCGAAGAGGCCAAAGCCGCGATTGCCGCTGCCAAGTATCCTCCCGTGGGAACCCGTTCGGTGGGCGGAGCGATTCATGCCCTCAATTTCGATGCGGCGGCATCGGATTATTATCGGCATGCCAACGATGAAATTCTGGTCATTCTGCAGACGGAATCTCCCGAAGGAGTTCGGAACGCCGAAGAAATCTACTCACTGCCG
>JAGQQT010000383.1 GCA_020426065.1 Planctomycetaceae bacterium
TTATCCCTCGTGCCGTTTGTACTGGAAGGATTGATGACAACCCTTGATGCAAACGGCATTCTGAATGTCGCTCCCATGGGATTGATCCCGGATGACTGTTCCGGCAAACCGATTCAGCAGTTCCTGCTGCGTCCATTTCCTCATTCCACCACCTGTAACAACCTGCTGGAGTCTCGCGAGGCAGTCTTTCATCTGAATGATCAGGTCGAGTTGTACGCTCGAGCGGTCACCCATCAGCTTGATCTGCAGGAGATTGCGACCTTTCCCGCTCAGGACATTCAGGGCAGGGTGCTGTCTGCTTCCTGCACCGCTTATGAGCTGCGGGTGACCGAGGTGGATGCTTCCGAGCAGCGGATTGCAATGCAGGCTGAGGTCGTCCGCACGCATCGATTGCGGGATTTCCTGGGATTCAACCGTGCCCGGCATGCGGTCATTGAAGCTGCAATTCTGGCATCAAGAGTTCATTTACTGCCCGCCGATCAGATTCAACGGGAGTTGAGCACATTCCAGACGCTGATTGAGAAAACTGCCGATCCGGCGACCGCCGCCGCCATGCAGCTGATCGTCGACTGGATCGGAAAAGCATCAAAGTCACGGCAGGCAGTTGAGGAATGTGCCCCGTGATGACCGGAACCACGCTGACAATTCGCACTGGAGCCCGGCTCCATTTCGGCCTCTTTTCCGATCCCCGCCCGCAAGGCAGAAGGCATCAGGGGTTTGGGGTGATGATTGACTCCCCCGGCTTTCGGATCCGGGCTCAGGCAATCGAAAGCAGTGAACTCTGCAAGGTCAGCTCCGCTCCGCACATTCCCCAGGACTGGTATCGGAGTCGGATTCAGGATTTGCTGGAGCGGTGCCAGCAGCTCTTTCCGGTCACCGGGCAGTGCCTCCATCTGGATATCCTGGAAGGAATTCCGCCCCACACCGGACTCGGTTCCGGAACCCAGCTCGATCTGGCTGTGGCAGATCTCTGGCTGCGGTTGGCCGGTCAGCAGATTCCGATTCCCGAACTGGCGCACGCGATCGGTCGGGGAAAACGATCGACCATTGGCACGTATGGTTATGAGCAGGGAGGATTATTAATCGACCAGGGAATCCGTTCTGATTCCGAGACAGGTTCCTGCCGATTCCGTGCAGAACTCCCCGCCGAGTGGCGAATTCTGCTCGTCACGCCGCAGGCGGCCACTGGTATTTCGGGACAATATGAACGCGAAGCATTCTCCAGGCTCTCGCCTCCTTCAGCATCCGATCTGGAAAAACTGGAGCGGTTTCTGGCAAATCTGGAGAACCATCCCTGCGATTTCGACGTTCTCTCGGAAACCCTGCGTGACTATGGGCATTGCGTGGGGGATCTGTTTGCCTCCGTTCAGGGGGGACGATTCTGTCATCCTGCCTGCTTTGATATTGAACAACTGCTGAACGAGGCCGGACTGGTGGGGATCGCTCAATCATCCTGGGGACCAACCATGGCCGGACTGTGCCATTCCGCAGAGCAGGCTCGGGAATTGCAGTTGTGGTTGAATTCAAAACGGGATGAGTTGACGATACACATTGTCGCTCCCCGAAATCTCGGGAGTGAATGGAACAGGAGCAAGTGAAAGGTGAGTGAACACGGTCGGATTCACTCCCACATCATCAGGAGAGGAAAAGAAGATGCCGGAACAACTGCGACTGCTCATTCAGGCCGGACATCCCCTCATTTCGATTGAGACGATTGATGAAGAGCGGGCCCTGGATACCATCCACTCAGCCGCTCGCAAGTTGAATCGTCCGCTGTTTCACTGGTCAATGTATACCGGTTTAACCGCTGCACCTCTTTATGACCCTCCCGATGGAAAAGAGGCTGTCCATGAGCAGTTGCTTAAGCCAGGGAAAACCCAGGACATGCTGTTACATCTGCTGAAAGAAAAGCAGCCGGGCGTTTATGTTTTCAAGGACTTTGGTCCGCACTGCAAAGAGGCGCTGATTCACCGACTGCTCCGGGAAATCCTGCATCTGGCCGAAGCCAACCGGATGACGATCGTGATGATTGATTCGCTGCCCATTCCAGATGAAATCCGCAGGCTGGTTGTCCGGTATGAACTGGGCTGGCCCAGTGTGGAGGAACTGGAAGAAGTCCTCAAGCAGACCTTTCTGAATGTCAGGAATCGGAGTTTCGAGGAGATCACGCTCCGGCTTCGTAAAGGCGACCGTGACCGGATCGTTCAGAGCCTGCGCGGGTTAAGCTGTCGGGAGGCGGCCCGGGTGATTGCCTCGGCGATTTATGATGACAACCAGCTGGACGAAACCGACCTGCCACGCATTATCGATGGGAAGCGGCAGTTGCTCAGTTCCTCCGGTTGCCTGGAATCGATTGCTGCCGACTTCTCACCCGACGACATCGGAGGGCTGAGCAATCTTAAAAACTGGCTCTCACAGCGGCGGGGTGGTTTTGCCCCGGAGTCCCAGCAGTTTGGCCTGGAATGGCCGCGAGGTGTGCTGATGCTGGGGGTTCCCGGGTGCGGAAAAAGTCTGTGTGCCAAAGTGGTGGCTGCCGACTGGGGCATGCCCCTTCTCCGGCTCGATCCCGGAGTCCTCTATCAGAAATATATCGGGGAATCGGAAAACCAGTTGCGGCAGGCACTGCGTCAAGCTGAAGCCATGGCCCCGGTGATCCTCTGGGTCGACGAAATAGAAAAAGCGTTCGCCTCCGCCCAGGCTTCTTCCGCTGATGGCGGGCTTTCCAAACGGATGTTCGGCACGCTTCTCTCCTGGATGCAGGATCATCGGCACCCGATTTTTCTGGTGGCCACCGCCAACGATATCTCCGCTCTCCCCCCGGAACTGATGCGGAAGGGGCGGTTTGACGAAGTCTTTTTTGTGGATCTTCCCCAGCAGGAAGCCCGCCGGCAGATCCTCGAAATCCATCTTTCCCGACGCAAGATAGATTCGGCTCCCTTTGACCTGGACCAGCTGGCGGCCCAGGCGGAGGAATTCAGCGGATCCGAGCTGGAGCAGGTTGTAATCTCCGCTCAATTTGCCGCCTACCACGCCAAAACCAGCCTCAGCCAGGAACATTTGAGCCAGGAAATCAGCAAAACCCGCCCCCTGGCGACCCTGTCAGCAGAAACAATTGCCCGCCTCCGCAGCTGGGCGGAGCACCGCTGTATCAAGGCCGACTGAGAGCTGAAATTCAGGGGAAAATATGCGGATAAGGGTGTCCGGAATTGCTCCGGACCGTACCTGTATGAATTTTTAGGAAATTCATTGACATTCTAGAGAATTATGACAAAGATCTCGCGCATTCTGCCCTTCCCATTCCTTTTTCTTTTGGAGACTTATATGGTCACACGTCGTCGCGGCTTTACTTTGATTGAGCTGCTGGTCGTCATTGCAATCATTGCGATTCTTGTCGCACTGCTGCTTCCTGCTGTTCAGCAGGCTCGTGAAGCAGCCCGCAGGAGTTCCTGCAAAAACAATCTGAAGCAGATTGGTCTGGCTCTGCACAACTATCATGACACCCACAACGTCTTTCCTCCGAGTCAGATTCGTGGTTATATCTCAACTGGCCCACAGGAATGCGGGAACGGTTTCTCCTGGGGTGCGATGCTGCTCCCCTTCCTGGAAGAAGCAGCTGTTTATGATGGTCTCGATCCAACGATCGGAATCTTCATTGGCAACAACAAGACCTTCGTCCAGTCCCTGGCTGCCTTTGATTTCGCTCTGTGTCCCAGCGACTCGGAACGCCCTAAAGTGGGATCCATCCACACTTCCGGCAATGCGAACTACATGACATCCATTCCCCGCACCAGTTACTACGGTTCTGCCGGAGCTTTCAATAACTGGAGTGACAGCACCAGCCCGAAACTGTCTGGTGGTTTCTTTACAATGGATCCTGCTCCACCATCAAACATGGGTACGATCAAAGACGGAACCTCCAACACGATTGCAGTTGGGGAAAAATGTGGAGCAGTTTGGAACGGTGGATCCTGGCTGGGCGTCAACAACGCCACTCAGGCCCGCTGTGGTTCTGATTTCGCCAGCAACCAGGACTGGTACCTGTGCTACGCTCTGTACCCGATCACCAACAAACTTCCTACCCCCAGCCAGACCAGCAACCGTTTCGGTAGTGAACATGACGGGGGAGCCCAGTTCGTACTGGCTGACGGTTCTGTTCGGTTCATTTCTGAAAACGTGAACCACATCCTGGAAAAAACCGGTCTGGATGCAGGCCATCCTGCTGCCAACGGTGCTGGCTGTCTGTGGCGAACAGACAATGCCAATGCCTGTGGAAACGGTACTGGTTCATTTGATAACAAACCAGCACTGGCCAACCTGATGGGGATCTGGCAGCGTCTGAATCACAAGTCCGACGGACTGGTACTGGGTGAGTTCTAATCACCCCCTGAGGCACACTAAATAGCATGAATGTCCCCCCAGATGTCACCATCTGGGGGGATTTTTCAATTTTTCAGAACTTTTGGGAACGATCAGTGTTCAACTGATGTCGGATATTGTCCGGTTCTTTATGCCCCCCTCTTGTCCATGGAGACTTGTATGGTCACACGTCGTCGCGGCTTTACTTTGATTGAGCTGCTGGTCGTCATTGCAATCATTGCGATTCTTGTCGCAC
>JAGQQT010000384.1 GCA_020426065.1 Planctomycetaceae bacterium
AAAAGTTTGCGGAAAAGAAACGCAAGGCTTTGGTCGTACAAGCCACCGGCACAGGTAAAACCCGAGTGGCGATCAGTTTATCTGACGCCATGATTCGAGCTGGCTGGGCCAAGCGAGTGCTCTTCCTTTGCGATCGAAGGGAGCTCCGAAAGCAGGCAAACAATGCCTTCAAGGAGTTTCTACCATCAGAACCGCGAACCTACGTGACCGGAGCATCCGCAGGTGACACCGATCATCGCATCTACCTGTCTACCTATCCGGCCATGATGAAAGTCTATGAGTCCTTTGACACAGGGTTCTTTGATCTGATCATCGCCGATGAATCTCATCGGAGTCTCTACAATCGCTATCGACAACTGTTCGAGTACTTCGATTGTTATCAGGTCGGCCTAACAGCTACGCCTGTCGACTTCGTTGCCCGCAATACATTCAAGATCTTTCAGTGTGACGAGCAAGACCCAACGTCCAACTACACATTTGAAGAGGCGATCAATCACTATCCACCCTATCTGGTGCCTTTTGAAGTCGATACACACACAACTCAATTCCTGCGTGCGGGTATCAAATACTCGCAAATGACAGCCGAGCAACGGCAACAGCTCGAAGAAGATGAGGAGATGCCGCAGGCGATCGAATTTGAACAGGTTGAAGTTGACAACATCGTTTATAACAAAGACACCAATCGCCACATCCTGCGAAACCTCATGGACAATGGCATCCGAGTGGCCGATGGCAGCCGCATCGGCAAGACCATCGTCTTTGCCCGCAGCATGAAACACGCTCGGGTGTTGGAAGAACTGTTTAATGAAATGTACCCCCAGTATGGCGGGAACTTCTGCCAGACTATCGTCAGTGACGATCCGCGAGCGGAATCACTGATTGATGATTTCAAAGGGGATGGGAACAACCCGGACCTGACCATCGCCATCTCTGTCGATATGCTCGATACTGGGGTAGATGTCCCGGAATGTGTCAATCTGGTGTTTGCCAAGCCGGTCTACTCTTATGTCAAATTTTGGCAAATGATCGGACGTGGCACTCGACTCTGCTCCAACCTGTTTGGACCTGGTCAGGATAAGACACACTTTCAGATCTTCGATCACTGGGGGAACTTCGAGCGTTTTGAACAAGGCTATAAGAAGGCCGAGCCATCACGCAGCAAATCACTGCCCGAAACGGTCTTTGAAGCTCGGATGAATCTCGCCGACACGGCTCTTGAGAAACAGAATATCGATGCTTTCGAGCTGGCCGTGATGTTGATCGGAAAAGATATCGCCTCACTTCCCACCAAAAGCATTGCTGTCCGAGAAAAGTGGAAGCAGGTTCAATCGGTCCAGAGTGTGGAAATACTCCGCGACTTTGCCGCTGCCACCAAAGCCACACTCCGACAGGACATCGCCCCGCTGACCCAGTGGATCGACATCACACGGCAGGAAGAAGCCTGGAAGTTTGACCAACTGATCGCTCGGGCACAAATCGAACGCATTCGTGGCTCCAGCAAGTTCGATGACCTGCGGGATGAAATCGTCGTGATCGTCAGCAGCTTGCGAATCAACTTGAGCCAGGTGAAAGCCAAGCTGCCGGTCATTGAGAAGGTGAAGGCAGTCGAGTTCTGGGAAGATGTCACGGTGCATGAACTCGAAGTGGTACGCAACGAGTTGCGTGGCATCATTCAGTTCCGAAAGTTCGACAACCCACAACCAATCGAACCTAAAATCATCGACGTAAAAGAAGATGAAGCCGAAATCGAGCGTAAGCGTCACAAGGTTAAACTCGACAAACTGGCTGGTCTCGACATGGTCGCTTACCGCAATCGGGTTAACAAAGTCCTGCAGGCAATTATTGACCAGAACGAAGTCCTGCAACGGATCAAGCGAGGCGAAACGGTCAGCGAAAAGGATCTCGAAGAACTCTGTTCCTTAGTGCTGACCCAGGAACCGGGGCTGGACCTGCATGATCTAGCGGAATACTTTCCGCAGGCCGGCAGTCTGGACCGGGCAATTCGAGGCATCATCGGAATGGATGCCGCAGCGGTCCACGAACGGTTCACAGCGTTCGTGCAGGCTCATCCGAATCTGGCCTCTCACCAGATCAAGTTTCTGGATTTGTTGCAGAACCATATTGCCAAATATGGTTCGATCGACATCGCCCAGCTTTACGAACCACCTTTCACAACACTCCACAACGATGGCCCGGATGGACTCTTCGAAGAGCCTCTGGTCGACGAATTGCTGGACATCATTGGCACATTTCAGTCTCCAGGAAGAGAGAACTCATAAACTATGATTACAGGACCATTACGCAGCCGCATCGATAAACTCTGGGAAGAGTTCTGGACGGGGGGGATTACCAATCCGCTGACCGTCATCGAACAGATTTCGTTTCTGATGTTTGCCCGGCTGCTCGATATGCGGGAAAGCACTGAGGAAAAAAAGTTCGACCGTATAAATCGTGGGAACGATAAGAAGTTCCCAGGCGTGTTCTTCACGCCGAAGCAGCAGCACATGCGATGGTCGCAGTTCAAGCATCGCGGTGGGGACGAGATGCTGAAGATCATCCGAGATGAACTTTTTCCACACTTCCGCAATCTGGGTGGGAATGGTGGTGGCGACGATCCGAAGAACACGTTCTCTGAGTACATGAAAGACGCCACACTGATGATCCAGAAGCCCAGCTTGCTGGTCTCTGCCGTCAACATGATCGACGAACTGCCGCTCACTCAAGGCGATACCAAAGGGGATCTGTACGAGTATCTGCTCAGCAAGCTGACCACAGCGGGAATCAACGGCCAGTTCCGCACTCCGCGTCACATCATCCGACTGATGGTCGATCTGGTGATTCAAGGCAACGAAGAGGAAGCGATCACCTGGAACGTTGCCGATCCGGCCTGCGGTACTGGCGGCTTTCTGGTGCAGTTCATGGAAGCATTGCGAGAGCACTTCACTTCTGAAGATGGCAAGGTGGTCCACGAGAATAACGGCAATGAAGAGATTACCTACACCGGTGACCAGATCACGCCAGCCCAATGGAAGCACATTCAGAGCGGCATGTTCCACGGGTTCGACTTCGACGTCACCATGCTCCGCATTGCCGCCATGAACCTGATGCTGCACGGGGTCGACACACCCGACATCCACTACCAGGACACCTTGAGCAACAACTTCCCCGAGAAGTTTCCCAAGATGGCCAGTGATGGCTTTGATCTGATTCTGGCCAATCCACCTTTCAAGGGCTCGCTCGATTATTCCGACGTGCATTCGTCGCTGATTGGAAAGGTCAAAACGAAAAAGACCGAGCTGCTGTTTGTCGTGCTCATGCTGCGAATGCTTAAGCAGGGAGGTCGTTGTGCGGTGGTTGTTCCGGACGGGGTCATGTTCGGATCGTCCAAGGCCCATAAGCAATTACGGGAAATGCTGGTGGAACAACATCAGCTCGAAGCTGTCGTCAAATTACCGTCTGGGGTTTTTAAGCCGTACGCCGGAGTCAGTACCGCCATTCTGTTTTTCACCAAGGATGGTCAGACGGATAACGTCTGGTTCTACGACGTGCAGGTCGATGGTTATTCACTCGACGATAAACGCGATCCAACACCGGACAAGAACGATCTACCTGATGTTCTCAAACGCTGGTCAAAGCGGAATCCTAAGAAGGATACCGACCGCACCGCTAAAGCGTTCTTTGTGCCCAAGGCCGAGATCGCAGACAACGGCTACGATCTGTCGATCAACCGCTACAAGGAGATCGTTCACGAGGAAGTCCAGTATGACTCGCCGAAGAAGATCCTTGGTCGGTTGAAGAAACTGGAAGCTGAGATCGCCAAAGATTTGAATGAATTGGAGGCGATGCTCGGATGACACACTACGCAAGTAAAGTCGTTTCGGCTCCTCTCGTATCTCTAGTCAGTATTACTGGCGGAGGAACACCCAGCAAACAAGTGCCTGAATACTACACAGGCAATATTCCGTGGGTGACCCCTAAAGATATGAAGTCATGGCTCATCGACGATGCGGAAGATCACATAACAGAGGAGGCTATAACCTCAAGCTCGACTACGCTCATCGATCCTAATGCTGTGCTAGTTTGTATCAGGTCAGGAGTGTTGGCCCACACTCTGCCCGTAGCTATTAATCGAGTCCCAGTCACATTGAATCAGGACATGAAAGCATTTCGCTGTTCTGAACAGCTTCATCCTTCGTACCTAGCTCGGTTCCTGAAGTGGTATTCGCCACGGCTACTACAGACAGTGAGAGGCACAACTGCACACAATTTGTCAATGGATGTGGTCAAGCAGATTGAGATCCCGCTGCCGCCGCTGTCGGAGCAGAAGCGGATCGCCGACATCCTCGACAAGGCCGACGCCATCCGCCGCAAACGGCAGGAGGCGATTGGCAGTTTCGACGATCTTTCGGACTCACTTTTCAGTCAGGTGGCTCGCGTTGCAGATGTAGAGCCGAGGTCGATCAGCGACTTGCTCGAATCAGAAGTTCTAATTGTTCACAAGGATGGGAATTACGGTGGCAGCTATCCCCGTAAGCACGAATTCGGTGCGGTTGGAATCCCTTTCCTTTCGGCAAAACACGTCG
>JAGQQT010000385.1 GCA_020426065.1 Planctomycetaceae bacterium
GAATTGAGCCGATCGGTTACGGCTACAACGCCCAGTATCTTTCCCGGGAAGTCGGTTTTGATGGCTGGCCACCGGCACCCGCTGCACAACCACTTTGCAGAAAGTTGCGGGATGTGACCTCTACAACAAAAACCATTGTCTTTGCCGACAGCGTGCAGGCGAAATGCCTGGCCTTTGATTCCTCGTTCTCGTGCACGCAGGCCGGTCTGGAAGATCAGCATTCCCTTGTTCCGCCGAGCGGAAATTATCCGACCATACACTTTCGCCATCTCAAGGCGGCCAACGTCGCATTTCTGGATGGACATGTCGAATCCCGTTCAAGGCACTTCCTGGTCGATATCCCCGGACCGAATTTCATCTCACAAACTCAGGCTGATTTCATGAATCAGGAGAACCTGGGATTCGTCAGTGAAGGAAATCTGAACGATCCTGCCCGACAGGATGAATTGTACGATCGAGAATAGGCCTCTATAGTGACTTTCCAGAAAGCCTGTCGGTCGAGCGATTCAAACCTGACCGACAGGTGTTTCTTGATCGCTGAAAAGAAAGAACAACGATGATTCCCACTTCCCCTTCAGGCCGTGCACTGAAAATCTCTGCCATTGGACTGTTTGTCCTGCTGTCCGTACTCTGCAAGGCCATGCCTTATATTTTCATGAGCTGGGGCTGGAATCTGGAAGCAGATGATGTCCGGAGTTATCTCTGGAACTTCTCACCAATGCTTCCCCTCGCAGTCATTTCCGGTTGCTCGCTCTCCTCTCGCTGGGGCGTGCTGCTGCCTGTATTCACCTGGCTGGCAGGAGATCTGGCCATCTGGGTCTCCTCCGGACGCCTGGATTGGGCCTTTTACCCGCACCAGCCTCTAATGCTCTGCCTGGTGGCAGTTCTGTTTGGGATGGGCCATCTGATCGGAACGAAAATTCCTGCCCAGACCTGGACCGATCGCTGCTGTGTGAATGTCGGGAGTGGCCTGCTGGGGGCAATCCTGTTTTTCCTCATCTCGAATTTCGGAATCTGGGCCATTGGCAATGAGTTTCTCTACGCTCAGACCTGGCAGGGGCTGATCGAATGTTACGTCAATGCCCTCCCCTTCTTCCGGAATTCTCTGATCAGCACGGTTCTGTTTGCTCCCATCCTGACTCTGATCTTTACAGCTCGTGAATCGGCACAATCTGGCCAGCCCGAACTGGCTGCTGCCATGAAGTAGAGGAAACCAGATTTTTCGGGTACAGATCTTGCAAATTCCGATGCGAATCGCATAATGGAACTCAGATGTTACCTGCCTGCCAGATCATGGGATCTGGCTACCGCACCTGTAAGGGCGCCTCGACAGAAACCAGATTCTGTCTCGCCGGATTCAGGTCATCCTTCCTGTGCCCGTTCATCAATCAGGTTACCGGCACCGGCCCCTGCAGCGGATCGGCATCATTTAACGACGTTTGTTTTGAACGATCATCGTTAGAGAGCACATGTCCTGATCCGAATGAGTGGGATTGCCTTTCTCCCTCGCCCGGATGATGTGCTTTCAGATCCGGGGAATTCCATGTCTCGTCGATTTACCTGCTGCGCAGTTCTGTTTGCGTGGACACTGCTCGCAAGTGCTGCCTCTCTTCACGCCGCCGAACAGACAATCAGCTATCACGCTCAGATCCGGCCCATCTTCCAGGCTCACTGCCAGGGATGTCATCAACCTGCCAAGCCACTCGGTCAGTACATCATGACCGACTTCCAGTCGCTGTTGACGGCTGGCGAATCGGCTGAGACCGCCATTGTCCCGGGTAAACCGGATGACAGCTATCTGGTCTCACAAATCACCCCGGTGGACGGGGAAGCCCAGATGCCCAAAGGCAAAGCTCCTCTCTCACCAGAACAGATTGAACTGATCCGGCAGTGGATTGCCCAGGGAGCCACCAACGATTCCCCCGCTTCAGCCAGCCAGGTTTACGATGCCCAGCATCCTCCGGTCTACACCACCCCACCCGTAACCACTTCATTGGATTTCTCACCCGATGGCAAACTGCTGGCCATTGCCGGACATCATGAAGTGCTCATTCATCATGCCGATGGCAGTGGCATTGTTGCCCGGCTCATCGGACTGAGTGACCGGATTGAATCGGTGGCCTTCTCTCCCGATGGAACCCTGCTGGCAGTCACCGGGGGAGCACCGGCCCGCATGGGTGAAGTTCAGGTCTGGAATGTAGCCGAGCAGAAACTGGTTTCTACCACCCAGGTGGGTTACGACACCCTCTACGGAGCCAGCTGGTCTCCTGATGGAAGCAAGATTGCCTTCGGTTGTCCGGACAATTCCCTGCGGGTGATCGAAGCCGCCACTGGCAAGGAAGTTCTGTTTCAGGGATCTCACGGAGACTGGGTGCTTGATACCACCTTTTCGGTCGATGGCTCCCATGTGGTTTCGGTTGGTCGCGATCAGACCGCCAAGCTGACCGAATTCGAAACTCAACGCTTTGTGGACAATATCACTTCAATTACTCCGGGAGCGTTGAAAGGTGGACTGGCCGCCGTGGAAACGCATCCCCAGCGGGACGAAATTCTCGTCGGGGGTGCAGATGGCGTCCTGCGAACCTATCGCATGCAACGAGAGACCAATCGAGTCATCGGCGATGATGCCAATCTGGTCCGCATGTTTCCGGTCGTCCCCGGCCGAATTTTCGATGTTGGTTACAGTCCGGATGCCAGCCTGACCACTGCCGTCAGCAGCCATAATGGTCAGGGCTATGTCACCATTTTCCAGTACGGTGTTCCCGGTGAACTGCCTGCTGAGATTAAAGCGATCCTCGGTAAGCGGGTTGCGGAACGGAATGCTGAAGAAACGAAGAAAATAGATGATTTGATCACGGAAGGTGTCAAAACACTCGCTCAGCATCAGGTCCCCGGCAAAGGCTCGTATTCACTGGCGTTTGCTCCCGATGGCAAAAGCATTGCCGTGGCCAGCACGGATGGCATCGTGCGGTTTTACAGTGCCGAAACCGGTGAACTGCAGCGGGAATTCTCTGCCTATCCGCTCACGCCATCTACTACAGAACAGTCTGCTGAACTGGCTGCCTGGAAATTCGGTTCGCCCGAGACTCCCAAGCCAGCAACTCCTCCTGCCTCGAAGGTTGTCTCACTGGAAGTCCTTCCAGCTCAGATTCAGCTCAATGGAAAACTCGATTACGCTCAGATTCTCGTCACCGCCGTGCTGGAAAATGGCGACCGGATCGATGCGACTCGAGCAGTCACCATCAATGATGGGTCAGGGCTGACTTCAATTGATGCCTTTGGACTCGCCTCCCCCGCTCAGAATGGGACTGGTTCACTTCAGATTCAACTGGGTGAAATCAAAACTCAAATCCCTCTCCAGGTGAGTGGTTGTGATCAGGCGCTGACCGTCGATTATGTCACCCACGTCACTCCCATCCTTTCCAAGCTGGGTTGTAACCAGGGGACTTGCCACGGATCAGCCCAGGGAAAAGCCGGCTTCAAGCTTTCACTGCGAGGTTACGATCCCCTGTTTGATGTCCGGGCTCTGGTCGATGATCACGCTTCCCGTCGTGCCAATACGGCGGTTCCAGATGAATCTCTGATGATCCTCAAATCCATCGGCGGCGTCCCGCATCAGGGAGGCCAGCTCACAACCGCTGACCACAAGTACTACCAGATCCTGCGTGGCTGGGTTGAACAGGGAGCTGTTCTCAAATCGGACAGCCCAAAAGTTGTTGCCATCGATGTGTTCCCCAAAAACCCGACTATTCAGCAGATTGGCTCTCAACAACAGATCCGCGTTCTGGCCACCTATGCCGATGGAACGCAGCGAGATGTCACGTATGAATCGTTTGTTGAGAGCGGAAATACGGAAGTCGCCACCATCAACAAGAGTGGACTTCTGGAAGCGGTTCGTCGCGGTGAAGCTTCCATCCTGGCTCGTTATGAAGGCTCCTATGCAGCCACCACTCTGACCGTGATGGGTGATCGCACCGAATTCGTGTGGCAGGATCCGCCCACGTTCAATCATGTCGATGACCTGACCGCCATCAAATGGCAGCGTCTCAAAATTCAACCTTCAGAGTTGTGTACCGATGAGGAATTCATTCGCAGAGTTACTCTTGATCTGACTGGCCTGCCACCCACTTCGGAAGCAGTCCATGCTTTTATCAATGATCAGCGTCCAGCACAGGAAAAACGGGATCATTACATTGATCAGCTGGTTGGTTCCGATGCCTATGTCACTCACATGACCAACAAGTGGGCCGATCTGCTGCAGGTCAATGGAAAATTCCTCGGTCGCGAAGGAGCAACGCTCTATCGCAACTGGATTCGGGAGCAGGTTGCTGCAAACCGTCCTTACGATGAGTTCGTCCGTGAGATTGTGACTGCCAGCGGTTCGAACAAAACCAATCCCGCTGCGTCCTACTACAAAATCCTGCGGACGCCGGAAGACACGATGGAAAACACAACCCATCTGTTTCTGGGAGTTCGCTTCAACTGCAACAAGTGCCACGATCATCCGTTTGAGCGTTGGACTCAGGATCAGTATTACGAAACCGCCGCTTACTTTGCTCATGTCGGCCTGAGAGGGGATCCG
>JAGQQT010000386.1 GCA_020426065.1 Planctomycetaceae bacterium
AAACGCCTCCACCACATCCCCCATCCTTTTGTAGGGAACCATGCGGGAGGCAACCAGATAAAAGTCTTCCTTCTGCTCCTGCAGTTCGAAATCTTTCACCGCCACAGGGGGATAGATCACTTCCGCTTCACGGCGATAGCAGCGCCGGATCCGGCTGGCGATGAACCGCGAATTGGCCACAAACAGATCAACCCGATCGGCCGCCGCTCGATCCCAGATTCGGATGTAATGCAGAATCATTCGGGCCAGCATCGACTTCAGACCCCAGTGCAGGTTTGCCTGGCGGAGGTATTCGAACTGCAGATCCCAGGCATAACGGACCGGTGAATGGACATAAGAAATATGCACCTGATCGGGGCGGCAGAGGACTCCGTGTGAAACACAATGCTGCGAAGAGACCACCAGATCCGCTTCCAGCACATCCAGCTGTTCAATCGCCATCGGCATCAAGGGCAGGTAAGACCGATAAGCCCGTTTGGCAAACGGCAGCCGCTCCAGAAACGTCGTGGTCACCTCTCGACCATTCATGAAAGCGGGAGGATTGCTTTTCATGAAATTGGCCAGCGCAAACAGCTCTGCCTCGGGCAGGGCCTGTAACATCTGTTCAACAACCTTTTCTGAACCAGCATAGGTTGAAAAACATTCGTGGACGATGGCCACCCGAGTCACACTCGCTCCTGACAACTTGAATCAAACTGAGGCTGGGGATAGATAATTCGATTAATTCATTGCTGAGGGGAAGAGAACACTTCCCATTTTGCCGATCTTAAACGCCGCTTCACGAACTCGCAGTGGCTGGAATCGCTTTTTTCGGTCGGATTGAAGATTTTTCGCTCTTGAGGCCATCCGACTTTGCCGGAAATACCGATAATAACGACTGTGGCATTCCATTTCCTCGCCACACATCCCCTCCAAAAAATCCCTCCCAACTCATCCCCACCTCATGTCGTCTCTCACCCGGAAACTTCTGGCTGTGATGACCGTATGCCTGTTGACAGGTTGTACGGGCTTGGGCCAATTGCAACGACACACGGTGTATACGCTCGAAGCAAACCAGCAGTTGAGCCATCTTCTGCCCGAACAGAAATGCGGGGCAGCTGCACGTCATTACGCGAACGGGTTTCGGGAAGGGTATGTCCGATTTCTCATGACCGGAGACAAGCGGGTTCCACTCCTTGCTCCAAGACAATACCAGACCGTCTTTTATGAAACAGTGGCTGGTCAGCAGGCCATTGATGATTGGTTTAATGGCTATGAAGCGGGACTGAGTGCCGCTCAGAATTCAGAGCGGGAAGCATTCCGAAGTGTGGCCCGTCGCCCCGAACCTCAAGCGGAAGCTGTTTATCCCGGGATGAATTGTTTCAGTGGTTCCGAGATGAATCTTTCACAGGCCTGTCCTCCCTGTGGTGCCTGGACATTTGAAATGCCTCCGGCTCCTCTTTCCGATTGCTGTCCTCAACCCGGCACCATGCATCCCCTCGATCTTCACTGAAATCATTCCGTCATGATTCAACACCAACCACCAGCATTGAAGTCACTCCGACATTCCTCGCGAATGAGCGGACTGATTGCGCTGATGATGGTTCTGAATTGCTGCGGTTGTACCTTGACCAGTCAGATTGCCCGCGATGCCATTCCGGTAACCCGGTTGCCGGAGGAATGGAAGGCTCCCTGCAAAGAGGACATGCAGCCGATCGATTTTTCTCTGCTGGCGAATCCCGGTCAGCGGGAACACCTGCTCGGTCCGGGAGATGTGGTCGGTATTCACATTGAAGGTGTTCTTTCGGAACCCAAAGAAGTTCCCTACCTGCACTATCCCGAGAATGTCACACAGAATCTCAATGTGCCAATCATCGGAGTGCCGTTTCGGATCGATCCGGATGGCATGGTCCGCCTTCCTCGCCTGAGTCAACCGGTTCCTCTGGCAGGTCTGACGATCAGCCAGGCCAACCACATGCTGACCGTAACCTATACCCGCCAGACGGATATTCTGAAAGAGAATGCAGCCATCATTCGTCTGGAACTGATTCAGCCTTATTCACCACGCGTAGTTGTGATCCGCGGTGATCGACCGGGAGATTTTCCGCTCGTCACGGCCAAAGAGAATCAGGTGGTCTCTCAACACGGGGCAGGGGAGGAACTTCTGCTCCGTCGTCCGGAAAATGATGTCTTGCATGCTTTGGCCGCGACCGGTGGATTGCCGGGAACCGATGCGGATGATGCGGTCTGGGTGCTGAGAAGTCAGTGTGATCCCGGCGAAAGACTGGCTGAGATTGCAGCTCAGATTCCCAATATCATCAATACAGAAGTCAATGCCCCTTACCGGGGACAATCTTATCGAGTGATTCGCATCCCTATGCGGGTTTCTCCACTGCAACCACTCCCATTTCGAGCGGAGGATGTCACACTGCATGATGGCGATGTGGTTTACGTCCCTCCCCGTCGGCCTGCTCACTTTATTGTGGGAGGTCTGGTTGATGGGGGACGGTATCCGCTTCCCCGTGATGAAGACATTGACGTCATTGATGCCCTGGCCATGTCCAATGGTCCGACAGCGGGAACGGGACCGCAGACACTCAACCTGCGTGGAGGTCCGGGGAACATCGTCGACCCCTCCCGGGTGATTGTGATTCGAACCTTGCCTTCAGGTGATAAAGTCAAGATCCATGTTGATCTCGCCCGGGCTCACAGCGATCCGGCCCAGGAACTGCTGATCCAGCCCGATGACATTGTCGTGCTGCAATACAAGGAACATGAACTGGCAGCCAATGTCCTGCTGAACCTGTTCACTTTCTCCTTCTCCTTAAACAAGTCCATCAATTGAAATCATTTATCGCCACAATCCGATCCTGCAGGCTCAGTATGACTGTGCTGTGTATCAGCTGTCTGTTGCCGTGGACGGGTGAGTCGGTTCTGGCACAATATTCTCCAGGCCTGTTTGATTCCTATCGGCATTCTGGGCACACGTTTGACTCCGCAAGCCAGCCTCTCCATTACGGGCAGGAGCCTTCGGCTCGCTCTTTTGATGACAGACCCTATCTGGATGAGCAGGAGTTTGGCTCAGACCTGAAACAGGAAAGTCGTCGACTGACTCGCAACGGTCTCCACCTGCCAGCTCCCGAGCAGCAGATCATGCAGACTCAATATTCCACACCTCCTCTGGCTCCCATGCTTGGACCATTGCAGATTCCAACCTCGCCGATAGGCCCCACACCAGACCTCCCTTATGGAATGCCCGGAATGGAACCGGCATCGAACATGCCTGTTTATTCGCTTGATCCTCAGGGGTATCCCTGGCCTGATCAGTCAGTGGGCGATCTGGAAGAGATGGATCAGAATAACAGTTCCACCTGCCAGGCAGCGACTGCCTGCGAACCTGTTCCCTGTGCAATCTGGTCACTCGATACCAGTCTGATGCTGTTTCATCGGCAGGACCAGCATTCCTCTTATGGACTGGTTTCGGCTGATGGAGGATTACAGACGCTCAACAATACCCAGTTTGATTACGATCTGATTCCTGGGATGGAAGTGCAATTGAAACGGGTGGGGCCGAGCGGTGTTTCCGGCCAGCAGGTCACCTGGATGCAGCTGGGGCGAGTCTCGGAAAATCTGCAGATGAATGGTGCCAATCTGCAGGTGCTGGGAACAAACCTGGGAAATGGAACAGTCCAGACTCAATCTGACTCCACTTTGTCAAAACTGGCGCTGGAGTGGACCTGGGAACAATCTCCCTGGACGGAATTTGCCGTTGGACCAGCCTGGTGGGAACTCCATGAATCCACATCCCTGTTCAGCACGACCGGAACAGGTACGATTCAGCAGGATCATGACCTGAACAACCGGTTGCTGGGGATGCAGTTGGGAATGGAGAACATTCTTTATGATCGGGGAGGTCCCGTGACACTCCACTGGGGTCTGCAATCCGGAGTGTATCTGAATGCGATCTCAAGAGACTCGCTGTTTCTGAATACCGTGAACGCAACCAATGTTTCCCCACAGGTTGATGATTCCAAACTAGCAACCGTTTCGGAAGTGCATGCCGAGTTGAGTTATCGTCTACTGCCCAGACTCTGGTGTTCGGTCGAATATCGACTGATCAGCATGAACGGTATCGCCGCCGCCAGTAACCAGTATGCTGCTGCCCCCAATACAGCCCTGCGGACGGATGGTATCTGGTATCACGGGACTCTGCTAGGCATCCGCGGGGAATGGTAGAAGTTCGGGCCAGCCACCCTTAGTGGGACAACCGTCTCTCAGTAGGCGCCTTCCTGAAAGAAGACCGTGCGAATGGTGCGGATGAGAATATACAGGTCAATCCAGATCGACCAGTTTCTCACATAGTACGTATCGAGCTGCACCCGCTCCCGATAACTGGTGTTATTCCGACCGGAGACCTGCCACAACCCGGTGATGCCGGGAGGCACCATCTGGTACATCCGAAAGGCGCCATCGTATTTGGCAATCTCATTTTCCTGGATAGGGCGAGGGCCAACCAGGCTCATCTGTCCCAGCAGCACATTCCACAATTGCGGGAGTTCATCGAGGCTCGACTTTCGTAGAAAATGTCCGATG
>JAGQQT010000387.1 GCA_020426065.1 Planctomycetaceae bacterium
TTTCGAGTTACATTCTCATGCTCTTGGCAATCATGGAGAATTGACCTGAACAGCATTCCGGGAGACAATGCCCGTTCTTCATCATCAATCAACCACATCACAACTCCCGCTGACCGCAGGCATGTTTCCCTATGAATATCGCGATTCTCATTCTTTCTGTTTGCCTGCATTTCTTCTCAACTTCGCAGCCTGTTCTGGCCAAGCCAGCAACCCGGCCTAACATCATCCTGATCATGGCCGATGACATGGGATTTTCTGACCTGGGTTGTTATGGCGGGGAAATCGAAACTCCTCATCTGAATCGGCTGGCGGAAAACGGCTTGCGTTTCACGCAGTTTTACAACACCGCCCGCTGCTGGCCGACTCGAGCGGCGTTGATGACGGGGCGTTATCCGCATTCAGCCCACATGGCCATGAATTTCGGCCCGAATGCTCCCCCGGCCTATGATGGCATCGTTCCGCAATCGGCTCGCATGATCCCGGAACTGCTGAGGACCGCGGGCTATCGCTGCTATCATGTCGGCAAGTGGCACCTCAACAGCCGTGGACGAGATGCCAACAACACCTGGCCGCTCAAGCGTGGCTATGATCATTCCTACTTCATGGTGCAGCAGGATAACTTTCATAACCCCAAGCTGCTCTATGACGATCAGCTGAAGGTGGTTCGCCCGAAGGATGAGAACCCGGACTATTACGTAACCAGCGCATTCACTGAGCAGGCCTTGAGGCGACTCCAGGAACATCACACTGAACATGCGGACCAGCCATTTTTCATTTACCTGGCGCATACCGCTCCTCACTTTCCCCTGCATGCTCTAACCGAAGATGTGGCCCGGTATCGAGGGAAATATCGGATGGGCTGGGATGAGTGTCGAGAGCAGCGGCATGCCCGTCAGAATGAAATGGGATTGCTGAACTGCGCATTGTCTCCCCGGGATCCCTTTGCCAAACCCTGGGCGGAATTGAATGCCGCTGAACAGGATGAATGGGATGCCCGCATGGCAACCTATGCGGCAATGATTTACCGAATCGACGTGGGGATCGGACAGATCGTGGAACAGCTCAAGAAACAGAACCAGCTGGAGGACACCCTGATTCTGTTTTTATCTGATAACGGTTCGAGTGCGGAGTACATCGTCCGAGGCGATGGGCATCAGCCAGATTCCGCTCCTGGTTCAGAGGAGTCTTATCGATGCCTGGAGGTCGGCTGGTCGAACGCGGCCAATACCCCTTTCCGTGAGCACAAGATGTGGACTTATGAAGGCGGAATCTCCACCCCGCTGATTGCTCACTGGCCAGCCGGAATTGCCAAGCCAGGCCAGCTGACTTCGCATCTCGGCCACGTGATTGACATCCTGCCCACACTGCTTTCGGTAGCGGGACTCACATATCCCACTGAATATGAAGGAGAACCTCTTGAACCCGTGCCTGGGCAGGATCTGTCCGGATTGTTTGGCGGGAAGGAAGTGGCGGAGCCGGAGTACCTCTTCTGGGAGCATCAGGGACATAAAGCCATTCGCTCCGGCCGCTGGAAACTGGTAACCGCCCGTGGCCCGGAACCGTGGGAACTGTATGACCTGGCAACGGATCGCAGCGAACTGCAGAACGTTGCGGAACAAAACCCGCAAATTGTGGCTCGCCTGGCAACCGCCTGGCAGAAAGAAGCACTCCGGCAGGGGGTAGTCGAATGGAGCACATTTCCGCAGGCTCACCAAAAACCAGGAGCTGACTACCGGGAGAAGTAACGCTTCGCCCCTGTTCACGGTATAGTGTGCTTCTGCAGTCAGTACGTTTCCCTGAATTTGAAATCACAGCAAGATGACGCAAGCACCACTCAGTTACCGGATCGGTTTTGTCGGCACAGGTCGGATGGCGACCGCCCTGGCGGCCGGTTTCATCCGACAGAATCTGGTTCCGGCAGATCACATCACCGGATACGATATCGCCCCTGGTGCCCAGGAAGCTTTTGCGAAAACAACTGGGGCAGGAATTGCAGCGGATCTTGATAAACTGGTACAGAACTGCACCTTGCTGTTTCTGGCAGTCAAGCCGCAACACCTGATCGAAACCGCCGCTGAAATCGTGGGCGCGGAGCTCAAGTCCAGCCAGACCGTGATTTCCATTGCAGCGGGTGTCTCCCTGGATTCACTCTGCTCAGCATTGAATGGACACCGTCAATGCATTCGAGTCATGCCCAACACACCTGCTCTGGTCTGTGAAGGAGCCTCGGCGATGGTGGCAAGGCCAGATTGCCCGGCAGAACATGTGCAGGCAGTGATGACTTTACTGGGAAGCGTGGGTTGCTGCGAGACCGTGCCGGAAAAACTGATGGACGCAGTCACCGGACTTTCCGGAAGTGGACCAGCCTACGTCTTCCAGATGATTGAAGCCATGTCGGATGGTGGCGTGGCAGCTGGTTTACCCCGTGCCACCGCAACACGACTGGCCGCTCAAACCGTTCTGGGTGCAGCAAAAATGGTGCTGGAAACCGGCGAGCACCCCGGTGCACTCAAAGATGCGGTCGCCTCTCCGGGTGGGACAACCATTGCCGGCCTGGCGGCTCTGGAGCGGAACGCCTTCCGGGGTACACTCATTGATGCCATCCTGGCTGCCACCAAACGCTCACAGGAACTGGGTAAAAAGTAGAGCTGGTTCAAAACTCACTCAAAAGACAATGCCGCTTGACCTTTCCGAAATACTTGAAGCAAGGAACAGGACGATGAGATTTCTCCCACTGATGTTGCTGGGAATTTTGATCTGCTCAGCAGATGTTTCCGCCGAATCGCAATGGATTTACATCGCCAGCCCCGCCAAGCAGACAGTGATTTATCGCGCCAGCCTGGACCTGGAAACCGGCGAGATCACCGATCTGGAAGTAGCGGCAACGGATGTCAAAACCGGTTTCATGGCCGTTCATCCCCAACAACCCATTCTGTATGCCGGAACCACGGAGGACGCAGCTCAAGGTGAATACAATGGCGGCGTGCGGGCGTATCGGATCAACACGAAAACCGGCATGTTGAAAGAATTCAGTCGGGGGAAAACCGAAGACAACGGGACGACACACATCGAAGTCGCTCCCAACGGCAAAGTGCTGGCGGTCTGCCACTATGGTGGTGAAGGGACTTCGGCCATTCCGCTCAACGGAAAAGGAGAACTGCTGCCGACGGTTTCCAAAGTCCATCACTATGGAAAAAGCGTAGATGAAAAACGCCAGCAGGAACCACATCCGCATGGAGTGGCGTTCAGCAGCAACAGTCAGTACCTGTTGGTCGCGGACCTGGGGAATGATCATGTAGAAGTCTTCAAAGTTCAGCCGAAAGGCCAGATTCAACAGCATTCCTACTGGAGCGCCAAACCGGGTGCAGGCCCCCGGCACATCACCCGTCATCCTCAGCGGGAAGTGTATTACTGCATCAACGAGCTCGATTCGACGATCACGGTTCTGAAATTTGATGATCGAGCGGGATTGCTGACCGCCGTTCAAACCGTCAACACACTGCCTGAAGATTTTACGGGGGGAAACACCACTGCCGAGGTGGTGGTTCATCCGTCCGGAAAATTTGTGTACGGCTCGAACCGGGGCCACGAAAGCACCGCCGTTTTCAAAATCAATCCTGAAACGGAAGAATTAACGTTTGTCGAGCGCGAACCGACCCAGGGAAATCACCCTCGTTATGTGGGACTCGACCCCACTGGCCGAATCTTTCTAGCTGCCAATATGCAGTCGGACAACCTGGTTTCCTTTACCATCAATTCCACCAGCGGCGAACTCGAACCAACCGGTCATCAGCTGGCTGTAGCCCGTCCGATGTGCGTGGTGTTTGTTCCTCAAGAAAAATAGAAGACGATCATGAAGTTTACGAAGATGCACGGAGCCGGGAACGACTACGTGTATGTGAATCTGTTTTCCGAAACGCTCCCCGCTCCCGCTCCTCAGCTCGCCCCCCTCGTCAGCGACCGTCATAAGGGAATTGGAGGCGATGGCCTGATTCTGATCGAGCCGAGCGAGAAAGCCGATGCCCGCATGCGGATGTTCAATGCCGATGGGAGCGAGGCGGAAATGTGCGGCAATGGCGTCCGCTGCGTCGCCAAGTACGTGTACGATCATGGCATCGCACCGAAAGACGAGCTGACCATTGAAACCGGAGCGGGTGTGCTGCAGCTGCAGTTATTTCCTGAGCACGGAAAAGTCGAACGGGTGCGGGTCAACATGGGCCAGCCGATTCTGGAAGCGGAACGAATCCCGACTCTGCTGCCGGGCAATCCCCCCGTCAATGCTCCTCTCAATGTTGCTGGACGTCAACTGGAGGTGACCTGCGTTTCCATGGGCAACCCGCATTGCATCACCTTTGTTGAGGAAGTGAATGATGACTGGGTTCTGGGGGTCGGCCCTCATGTGGAGAAACACGAGATGTTTCCCCGCCGAGTCAACGCCGAGTTCATTCAGGTGATTTCCCCTTCCGAATTCATCATGCGGGTCTGGGAGCGGGGATCCGGAGAAACGCTGGCCTGCGGAACCGGAGCCAGTGCCGTGATCGTGGCAGGCGTTTTGACCGGAC
>JAGQQT010000388.1 GCA_020426065.1 Planctomycetaceae bacterium
TGTCTGCACCTTCCCCCGTCACTGGATGCGGATGTATGGAGTGATGGTGGTTGTTCCGGATCTGGATGAGTGGCTCAAGAATCCAACCGTTCCCAAAGATCCCGTCGGGAGCGATCGGAAATTTGTCCAGTCCTGGAAACTGGAAGATTTTCAGGATGGCCTGGCAGAAGGTCTGCGGGGACGTTCACCGGAAATCGGAGCCCGATTGTTCAAAGAAGCAACCTGCCAGCTGTGTCATAAATTTCAGAATGAAGGAGGAGCGGTCGGCCCAGATCTGACGGAAGTCTACAAACGCTGGAAAGGTGATGATGCCGCTGTGCTGCGGGAGATTCTCGATCCATCTTATCGCATCGATGACAAGTACGCAATTCATACGATTGTAACAATTGATGGAGAAATCGCCTCGGGGATGGTGACCGCTCAAAACAAGGAGCAGGTGGAAATCCTGGAGAATCCTGAAGCGAAGCAGCCGCGTGTCATTCCTCGGGAAGACATTGAAGAGATGGTGAAAACATCAAAATCAATGATGCCCAAAGCATTGCTGGATCGCTTTACACGCGACGAGATCCTGGAAATCCTGGCCTACCTCAAATCGGGTCACCCTACCGGTGAGTAACATCCGTCTTGTTCAACCCAGGTGTCTGCGGACCGAAGCAAAGTGATACAGAAAGATTGCAGCGGCATCAGCCACGTTGAGTGAATCGACTCCCGGTTGCATCGGGATATGAAAGATCTCATCACAAAGTTCGAGCAGTTCGGGGGCAACCCCCTCCGCTTCATTTCCCAGAATCAAAACCTGTCTGGGAAATGAATCCATGTCTTGTGGTAGCGGAAGGGGTTGAGAATGTGCGGACTCTTCCGCGGCAATGATCCGATATCCCGATTCTTTCAGGATCAGCAGATCCTGTGGCAATGAATTCGATCGACCGATCGGTAGTCCAAAAATGGTCCCCATGGAAACACGTACCACTCGACGCAGATAAGGATCAGCGGATTCGGTTCCCAGCAGTAAACCATCCGCTCCGAAGCCTCGCATCAAGCGGATGATCGACCCGAGATTGTCTGGTCCATGAATCTGGGGGCAGCAGACAATCAGACCGTGTGGTCCGCGTAACTGCTCCAGCGAAGCGAACTCAGGGCGGACTGCACAAGCGAGCACTCCCGCGTGGAAATTATATCCGACAAGCTGCTCAGCCTGTTTCTGAGGCATGACAAACACTTCTGCCCGGTCAGCAAATCGATCGGCAAAAAGCTCCTGACGTCTTTCACTGATGAGCACCGAATCGATCTGCAGATCGCTGTTCAGCAGTCGTTCCACAACTCGCCAGCCCTCCGCGATGAACCGTCCCGCTCCACGAAACCGGTTTGCATCCCGCAATTCCTGGTAGCAGGCAATTCTCTCGTCATTAAGATCGGTCATCAGGTGAACAGCCAATGCTTCTCTCCCGCAGTTCGCTATCGGAACAACAGTGTTCTATATATGTTCTGTGGCAAATATTCACATTTTTCAGTCCGGAAATCCGGGCTGACTCGACTGACAAAACCGCTATAATGCCTTCGAAAAACGACGGGACAACTTCTCCCTGTTCTGGCTTGAGATTCTGAAGATTGCACAACATGGTTTTAGACGGAACAGATATCGAGAACGAGCTTGAGCAGGTCATCACCGCTCGCCAGCCTTCACGTTCTCCGGACAAATTGAAAAATCATCCCCCCATGACGGGAAAACCGAAAACAATCGCCTCGATCATTCTGATCATCGCCTTTCTGAGTGGCGGTGGTCTGATGACTTGGTTATTTGCTTCACT
Source organism: Planctomycetaceae bacterium (assembly GCA_020426065.1). Lineage (GTDB taxonomy): Bacteria > Planctomycetota > Planctomycetia > Planctomycetales > Planctomycetaceae > Rubinisphaera. The sequence continues at coordinate 1,809 of JAGQQT010000388.1, forward strand.
GCGGGTTCCTCCCAAACGGGCCGAACAACCGGAGCGAGTCACCATTGTTCAGGTCTACAAGTCCGAACCTCATACCGTTCAGGAACTGATCTTTGGATTCGGTACCGCTCAGCCCATGCAGGAGGTCACCCTCTCTGCACAGGTTACGGGAGAGATTATTGAAACCCTGACACCATTGAAAGTCGGTAAGCCCGTTCAGGCAGCCTCCGTCACAACTTTGGCCAATGGGGAATCTCAGCGGGCGGGAGGAGATCTGATCGTAAGGATCGATCCTCAAACCTACCAGGAACAGGTTGAGCAGGCCGAGGATCAGCTGGAAGAGGATCAGGCAGAGCTGGAACGTCTCCAGCAGGAAGAACTCAACCTGAAGCGAAAACTGGAAATTGCCCGTAAAAGTTATGAGGCCTTCCAGAAAGAGTACGATCGTGTCCTTTCGCTCGTGAAACAGAATATTGCCAACCCCAGTGACCTCACCTCTGCGGAACTGGACCTGCAGCGATACGAAGATGCCCGAGTGCAGGTGGAAACAGAATTGGAGTTGATCCCCTCACGGATCCGACAGATTGAGGCCCGTCGACAAACCCGACGCAATCAGCTCGCGATGATGAAGCTGGAATTGAATCGGACCGAAGTTACTTCTCCCATCAATGGGCAGCTCTCGGAAATCTTCGTTGAACAGGGCCAGTTTGTTCGATCCGGAGATCGCCTGGTCACAATAACCAATACGCAGCAGGTGGAAGTGCCTGTCGGGATTTCTCTGGAAGATTACGGGAAAATCATTGTCCCTCTCGAAAAAGGCCAATATCCTCCCGCCCGGATTTCAACCCGCCTGGATGGCGGCATGCACTGGGATGGCATTGTGACCCGTGCTGCTCCCAATGCCGATCCTGCCACCAGAACGGTCGATGTCTTCATCGTGGTGGATAACAATGAGTTTGAACAACCGCTGCTCCCTGGGACTTTTGTCACAGTGAGGATTGATGGCCCGGTTTACAAAAATATCTTTCCCGTCCCTCGAGATCTGGTCATCGACAATCAAGTCCTGGTTGCCAGAGATGGCAAAGCTGTGCAGACTGAGTTGAAAACGGCTGCCAACATCAACGCGTTTCGGCTGATTAATGAGGGACTGAATCCCGGCGATCAGATCATCATGACAAACCTGGATATTCTCAAGGATGGTGACCAGATCCGGATCAATAATGAGCCTGAGACATTTGTAAGCGAACTGTCCCGGGTTAAGCTCCCCCAGATCAGACGGATTGAACAACCAGACTCGGACCAGTTCTAGGTCTCATCCAGCCAGTCGGACAACAAGTGATTCCCAGCTGAGTTTGCCGCTCTTGATCCGCTCTGCGATCTCCGGGATTTCAGCCAGCAGCTTATGAGCGGCAGCGGATTTGGAACGGGCCAGTGAAAGTCCAACCGCTTCCTGTTCCACTGCGGAACCCTCCTGGATCACTTTCTGAAAATCCTGCTCTGCAGCGGGAGTGAGATCGATATCCACGCAACGCCAAAGCTCCGGGTGCACGCTCCGTTTTGCTGCCCAGCGTTCATGTGCGTAATCACTGAGCATTCGCGATAATTCCGCATTCCGACGAGCATCCAGCCCCACAATTGGAAAGAGGCTCAACTCAACGAACAGACATTTCAGAACCATCTGATTCCACATCCCCTCTGCAAGATGAGCAGCGGGGAAGCTGTTATGATGAGCCACAGCGGCAAATACGCTTTTGATATTCGTCCGAATTCCTTCCCCCGCTCGATCCACAAACCGCTCCGGACAGGGAAGCAGCGGCAACGCCTGATACAGGGCAATCATTTCCGCAACTTCACCGGTTGCAAACAGTTTATCGAGCGTAGCCTGATATACCGCCGGGTCATCGTGCGGAAAACTTAATACGAACAAAGTCCGCACCGCTTCGGTCAGACTCCATAATCCCGGATTCCAGCCGGGCGAGAGTATTTCGGCTTCATTCCGTTCGTCTGGAGTCAGCTCCAGCTGTGCTTTCCCGACTCTCCGGGAAGCCAGACCAAATCGAAGAGCGAGCTGCTTGGCATCCCCTGATTCGATCAATTGACAGGATTGAGTGACCCAGGCATCAATATCTGGCGTCAGCCTGGCAGACAGGCATGCTCGCAAAAAAGATGGAACAGTAGAACTCATGCTGTACTCTCCTCTCGTTGCTCTCACGGACCAGTTTTCTTCAGGCTTCCGGTTGAGGACTGCGATCACATTCACAATGAACCTCGGCGAAAAGTGCCTCCGCCAATGCCTGCAAAGCCTGATGACTGGTACGCTGCAGTTCCAGGAGCGTTTTGACAACTCCTGGGTTTTTCAAAATCCCCCAGATCAGTTTCAACCAGTTGATTCTACCACTGGAGGTGATGATTTCCGAGCAAAGCCCCGGCAAGGTTGTCTGACTGTCATCACTGACAGCCTTGATGACACAGCAATCGATTTCCCGTTGCTGGCAGACATTGACAAACGCATACGCTTCCATGTCCACGACATCTGCCGAGTATTTCCGGGCAGCCTGCTGTTTCTGCACAGAACTGAGTAGAGGCTGGTTGACCGTGAGCATGGTCAACGGTTGAGCAGACTGACTGTGGATCAACTCAAGTGGATTATCGGATTGAGTGGAAACAAATCGTTGCGGCTGAACGATTTTCCCGACCACATGTTCAGGATGCAATCCTCCGCACAACCCGGCCAGGTACACACAATCCGGATGCATGTCCTGCAAATGGGCA
>JAGQQT010000389.1 GCA_020426065.1 Planctomycetaceae bacterium
GGCCGTGCGGGATATGCCTAAAGTCGCCCATTATCTGCACGTTCCCCTGCAGCATGGGTGCAATGATGTCCTGAAAAAGATGAAGCGTGGCTACACGGTCGAAGAGTATCGAGACATGGTTCATCGGATTCGGGAACACATCCCCCGCTGCGCCATTTCCAGCGATTTTATCGTGGGTTTTTGTGGTGAAACCGAAGAGGCCCACCAGAAAACCATGGATGCAGTTCGTGAATTCCGCTTCAAGAACAGTTTCATCTTCAAATATTCAGAACGGGCAGGCACCAAAGCGGCGGATAACTATCCGGATGATATTGCTGACGAAGTGAAGCGAGTCCGCAATAACGAAATGCTCGATCTGCAGAATGCGATCAGTGCGGAAGACAATGCGGATTTCATCGGCACGGCAGTGGAAGTCCTGGTGGAAGGCCCCAGTAAAAATGCGGTCAAAGCCGAACAGAACCGCCCTTCTAATGCAACGACCGATCAGCTGGTCGGCCGCAGCCGTTGCGATCGCATCGTGGTCTTCGACGGCAACCCCCGACTCACGGGCACAATAGCCCATGTGGCGATTCAGGACTGCACCCCCACCACGCTCATTGGCCAGATCATCACGCGCGAACATCTGCATGAACCATCCAATCAGTTGCCTATCCTGAATTGAGCCTGCCAGCCGCTTCCAGCTTGCATTTCCAGGCTCAACTTCCCAAGCTGATTTTCAGTACTCAAACCTCTCTGCGGAGGGTATTTGTTCACTTCGAAAGGAAGCTTCCATGCGATTGATTTGGGGATGCGTATTACTGGGAATGCTGTGCAGTGGAATTCAGGCAGAAGAGAAAATCCTCCTGCAGGACAACTTCTCGGAATCCAAATTGAAAGAACGCCGGGCATCTCGTGGCGACTGGGTGATTGAAAATGGAATGGCCTCTTGTACCCAGGATGACGAGCTGTACAAGAAGTACAAAAACCACGGGCCGATCATTTTCTACGATGTCGAATTTCAGAATGGCACCGCTCAATTCGCCTATCAGGCAGATGGTGCCCGGAATGTGGTCTTCACCGCCAACGGGGCGGATGGTCATGTGTTTCGACTGATTTTCACCGGAAATCAGATGCAGGTCCGTGCTTTCCCTCCCGACAGTGAGGAGAAATCTGCACTGCTGGGACGGGAAGAACTTTCCATTAAGGCGGGAAGCTGGGTTCCCGTGACAGTTTCCCTGGAGGGTGGACAGGCTACGATTACCGTGGGAAAAGAGTTCAAAAAGTCTTATGAACATGCCAGCTTTGCCCGCTCGAAAACCAACATCAGTGTGGGATTCAGCTTCGGAACTGTCAAATTCAAAGACGTTCAACTGACCCAGTCAGAAAACTGAGATGAGTCTTTCTGAACCATTCCGTATCCCGCTTGTCTCGTTGATCGGAGGCGGTTAGGATCTGAAAAAAGATCGGGGAACAGCAATCTGCTATTCCCCCAAGGGGCTATAGCTCAATCGGTTAGAGCAGCGGACTCATAATCCGTTGGTTCTCGGTTCAAGTCCGAGTAGCCCCACTTTTCTGCTTTCTGAACAGGAGTTCTCTTAACCTGTTTTGTATTTTGAGCGGGAAGCCTGATGACTGCCATCATGCATGTGGTCACTCTTTGGCCTGAAGTCTCTCCCGTTTTGCTCTTTTCTGAATCCGGGCTCCGATTTAGGATTTGGTCGTGAAAGCTGGGAAGGATTCTGAACGAGGAGCGTGTGATGGCGGAATCGCGATCGAATTCGCAGGGGTTACCCCCCACGGTCGGTGTGCATATGAAGTGCTGTAACGTTTACGTTTACGCCAAGCCCAACGCTCAGAAGGATGCTTATGTGGGCTGGTGCCCCAAATGTGCCAGGCAGGTTAGACTGCGGATTGTCTCGGAAGGTGGCTCAAACAGTCGTTTCTTTGAAGCCAACTGAGCGTGGACGGGATCAGTTGTCGGTACGCATGCGTTCCATAAACTTTTCCGGATTTCCTCCCGACAAGATGTCGAACATGATCATGTTCAGGCAGGGAACGATAATCAGAGTCAGAGCGGTGGCAAAAATCAGGCCGTAAGTGAGTGTGACTGCCATCGGAATCATGAATTTCGCCTGAAAGCTGGTTTCAAACATCAGTGGTGTCAGGCCTGCGGCCGTGGTGAGGGTGGTCAAAAGAATGGCTCTCAGACGCAACTTGGCTCCCATCACGTTGGCTTCAACAGGGTGATAGCCTTTTCGCAAACGGGTGTTGATGAAATCAACCAGCACCAGAGAATCGTTCACCAGAATTCCGGAGAGAGCCAGAAAACCGATACAGCTGAGAATCGTGATCGGATTGTCCGTCACCCAGTGACCGACAATGGCTCCCAGAATGCCGAATGGAATGGCCGACATCACAACCAGGGGTTGAACATAGGATTTAAACAGTCCGGCCAGCAGCATGTAAATCATCAGCAGGGCGGCCGGTAATGCCAGCCCCAGACTGCTGAACGATTTCTGCTGCTCCTCGGTTGTCCCCGTGAAGTCCAGAATGATATCGGGATGATCCTCAAGCAGCTTCGGGACAAAGTCCGCCTGGAACTGAGTCATGACATCGTTGGCGTTGTTGGAAATGGATTGCACATCTCCAAAAATGGAAATGGAACGACGCTGCTGCGAACGATGAATACTGGTAAAGCTGCGGGTTTCCGTCAGCTCCGCCACCTCCGAAATCGGAACCCAGCCATTGGCGTCCGATTCAGACTGACCGGCTGCTGCAGTCAGTGAACGGTTTGGCCGGGGGATCCAGAGGGCTTCCAGATTGTAAACCTCTTCGCGAAATTGCTCAGGCAGCCGCACCATGATTTTGACATCTTCCCGATTGCGGGTAATCCGTCTGGCTTCCACACCGTACAAAGCAAATCGGACGAAGCTCCCCAGATCGCTGACGGTAATCCCGGTCGCCCGAGCAGTGGGCAGGAGCCGTAGCTGCACTTCACGCTTGCCCAGATCGTAATCATCATCCAGATCCACCACGCCATCGTAGGAACCAAGCTCCGCTTTCATCTGATCGGTGACATCCAGCAATTCCTGGAAATCGTTTCCGGTCACTTTAATTTCAATATCTTTACCGGCCGGTCCTCCGTTCATGGATTCCCATTGAACGGAATTGACGCCAGTCATATCCTGGGTTTTTTTGCGGAATTCAACCAGGAGTTCTTCGCTGGAACGTAATCCGGACCGCTCCCGGGCATCGGCTTCCATCAGTTCCACAATCACCTGTCCCAGATGCGACTGCTGATTGCCGCCCGAAGCGCCGGTTCCGCCGAGGTTGATTTGTGATCCGACAGATGTCTGCACGCTCATGACTTCCGGAAAATCTTCCACCAGACCTGAGATGTACTTCATCTTTTCCCGTGTGGTGTCGATGACGGTTCCGATCGGGAGTTCGACATCGGCGGTGATGGTTTCACTGTCCATTTTCTGGATAAACACAAACGGAACAATTCCACCCAGCACCAGGCCGATGGCTGCCATCACAAAAGCGAGTGCAGCAGCAATCGTCACGTAGCGCCAGGACATGCAGAAGCGGAGAATCCGTTCGTAAATGTTCATCAACACATCCTGGACGATGTGATCCTGCCAGCGTCCCAATCGATGCCAGGTTCTGGCCAGGAAGCCCTCGTGACTGAAGTCTTTCTGTTTGTGTTTGTTGACTTTCAGGTGCTTCAGGTGAGCGGGGAGAATCAATAACGCTTCAACCAGAGAAACTGAGAGCGCAGCCAGAACCACAATTGGTAGTTCCCGCATGAAATCGCCGATGCGGCCCTTGATAAACAACAGCGGGGCAAAGCCGGCAATCGTCGTTGTGACGGCAACAATGACGGGCCACATGACCTCCTCTGCCCCATTCACGGCGGCTTCTTTGGATTCTTCACCTTCCTCATTATGGCGGTAGATATTTTCCCCGATCACGATGGCATCATCGACAATGATGCCCAGCACAATGATCAGGCCGAACATGGAGAGGAGATTGATCGAGACTCCCATCAGCCACATCACGAGAAACGTTCCCATAAACGAGATGGGAAGCCCCATGGCTGACCAGAGAGCAACCCGGGTATCGAGAAACAGGATCAGTGAAATCAGAACGAGAACCAGTCCGGACATCCCGTTGCGGGTCATCAGATCGAGACGGCCTCGAATGAAGCGGGACAAATCACCATGCATGGCAATCTTGAAGGAGTGATTGAACGGTGATTTATAACTGTCCTCATAAACCTTCTGGGCATCGGGCCGTCCGGTTATTCGATCGACAATCTTTGAAAAGTAGGCAATCCCAATGGCAAAGGGCCGGGTCAGCCAGTTTTTCTTTGAGGCAGCCTCAATACCGTAGGCATCAAAAGATTCCTGCTGCTTTCCTTTCACATACGCCCGAACCAGATTGGCAATCTGGATGGCATCCTGGGATTTGGTTTTCTGGATGATGAGTGTGGCGGACGGTTTCCCGTCGAAATAGCTTTCAATGTCCAGATCGACAAAATCGTCCCGGATGGTCGCGATTTCACTCAGGTAAATT
>JAGQQT010000038.1 GCA_020426065.1 Planctomycetaceae bacterium
ACGCGGAGAAACGCTGCTGGAACTGCAATCCGATTTTCGAACCCCGCTCCCTTCTCTCACACTGGAACAGACCAATTTCGGGCTGGTCGCTGTCCGGGTGGCAAAATCCATTTCCGGCTATTTTGGAACCGGCAAACTGACCGATAGTGAAGAACGATCGACTGAAGCCCAAATTTTTGGCCAGCGTGCCCGCTGGGTCGACTACTCCGGGCAGGTTTCCGTGGGGCGTGGGCCGAATCGGCAATTGATTCCACAGGGAGTTGCCCTGATGGAACATCCTTCCAATCAAGATTTTCCGAAAAAATGGCATGTTCGGGAAGATGGCTGGATGGGGCCGTCTTTGTGCAGAGACTTGCCTGTTGTGCTGGAACAGAATCAGACCCTGCGTGAAAGGTCGCTGATTGTTGCTCACGACGCCCAGGGTGATCATAATCGGTTGGCAATCCTCGCTCAGAATTTCGCAGAAAGTGCTCCGTTTGTTCTGGAAAAATCAACTCTTCCACATACCAGCCATCAGGTTGTCCGCGCAGATTAGGGGAAATTTGAAATCTGGAAGGCATGCGGAAGGGACATTTTGGTCCGGTGGCTGAGGGGTAATGAGGTTCTGCTGCAGATTGTTGCGAAAAAACAGGGGCGATTTCGTTGACAACGAAACCCGCGCTCTGTACGATCCCCGCTTCCTCTGCAGGGGGTTCAGGGAAATTCTCGGCTTTTTTCGAGAGAATTCTGTGAATTCTGCGGGGAAACCCGATCCTGACCTGCTGTCAGGGTCACTGTGCGTGCCACAGGTTGTTGTGGTCGCCTGGAATTGATATTTCACATTCGCGTTTTGAGTAAAGGGGTGGCCGAGTGTCGGCAGGGTCACAAGAAAAAATCCGTATTCGGATGGAGGCGTATGACCACGCAGTTCTGGATCAGTCGGCGGCAGATATTGTCGACACGGCAAAGAGAACCGGAGCAATAGTTCACGGCCCGATCCCACTACCAACGCGAATTGAGCGGTACACGGTGCTTCGCAGCCCGCATATCGACAAAAAATCTCGCGAGCAGTTCGAAATCCGGACTCACAAGCGAGTAATCGATATTGTCCAGCCAACAGGTAAGACGATCGATGCCCTGAATAAACTGTCCCTCCCTGCCGGAGTGGACATCAAGATAAAAGCAACGGCTTGATTCTCCTTTGTCGGGAGGCTTCTGGCCAAACACGACAAATGGAGGCGGTTCCAGGTGTTCCGTCTCCCTTTTTGTCGGCTCAGGCGGAATGCTTCCTGGTGGAAACAGTGCCGCTCCGTGACATGTAGAGGTATTTGAGGAGTTGAGACATGCCTGTCGGGCTGCTCGGACGAAAAATTGGAATGACTCAGGTTTACGAAGCGGCCGGGAACGTGGTTCCGGTGACCGTGCTTGAGTTGGGCCCTTGCCCGGTGTTGCAGGTTCGGACTGTCGAGCGTGATGGTTACGAGGCTGTGCAGATTGGGTTTGGTGATAAGCCGCGCCGTCTGGCGACTCGCTCAGAGCGCGGTCATGTGGCTGAGATCAGCAGCAAGCGGCGTAAGGCTCGTACTGAGTCTGGTGTGGCTCTGCTGGAAAAGGCTGGGTGTGAGCCTCAGCGGTTTGTGCGTGAATTTCGGGTTGATGGTGAAGGTTGCGGGTTGGCTGTCGGTGAAGTGCTGACCGTGAGTCACTTCGCTGAAGTTCCGCATGTGGACGTGGTGGCGACATCTAAGGGGCGTGGTACTGCTGGTGTTATGAAGCGTCATAACTTCAGTGGTCAACGGGCCAGTCATGGTGTGAAAAAGGTCCATCGTCATCCTGGTTCGATTGGCCAGAGTGCCGATCCGAGTCGAGTTCTCAAGGGAACCCGGATGGCAGGTCAATATGGGAATGCTCAGGTTACAATTCGTAATCTGCGAGTTGTTCGGATTGATGAAGAGGCAGGCTTGATGCTGGTTCATGGGGCTGTTCCTGGTCCAACTGGCGGTTATGTTCTGGTTCGTCCGACTAACAAAAAAGACTGATTGTTCGGTCTCAGAGAATAACGATGAAATGGCCGCTGGGCGGCGTTTGAATCAATTGGAGTGGCGGCGATGATTTCGTTACCAGTTTACAGTCAGCAGGGTGCAGAGGTCGGGACCTTCGAGTTGGATCCCGCGCGTCTGGCTGGCGGGATTAACAAGCAGTTGCTGCATGATGTCGTGGTCATGTATGAAGCCAATCGCCGTGTGGGGACTTCGGCAACGAAGTCTCGTGGAATGGTGAAAGGTTCAACCAAGAAGCTGTTTCGGCAAAAGGGGACGGGTAACGCACGTGTTGGTACCAAGCGTTCCCCGATTCGTCGTGGTGGTGGACATACATTTGCCAAGGTGACGCGTGACTGGGGTTATCGCCTGCCTCGCAAGGCTGTGCGACTGGCGACCAGGATGGCTCTGCTCAGTAAGTTTCAGGATCAGCAGGTTCGCCTGGTAGATAAGGTTCAGATTGATCAGCCCAAGACCAAGGCAGTGACTGGAATGCTGTCGGCTCTGAAGGTTGATCCGGGTGCAACGCTGTTGACAATTCCTCAGCACGATCCGGTGATCTGGAGGTCAGCACGAAATATTGATGGTATTCGGGTCAGTCCGGTTGGTGATCTGAATGCTTATGACCTGCTCCATCAGCGGATGCTGGTTATTACGGTTGAGGCCCTGGAGTCGTACCTGGGCGGAAAATCTGAGTAAGATTTGATACGGTTATCTGCCTGTGCAGGTTTTTTAGGATAGGTGTTCGGCATGTCCGCAGAACAAAACTCCACAAGTGAAACGGAAACGGTCAAGGGGCTTCAATTGGAGCCTTATCAGATTGTTCTGAAGCCGCTGGTGACGGAAAAGAATACGCACCTTGCAGAGCGGGACAATGTGTATGCCTTCAAGGTTCATCCGCAGTCAACCAAAACGGACATCCGGAAGGCTGTTGAGGCACTGTGGAATGTGAAAGTTGTCAAGGTTCGAACTCAGAACCGGAAGGGCAAGCCACGTCGCACGCGGAGTGGTTTTACCAAAACTCAAGACTGGAAAAAGGCGATCGTCGAACTCGATCAGGAACACAGAATTTCCTTCTTCTAAGCCAGTGGGCAGAGAAAAGGATACAGAGGTCAGATCAGAGAGCGGATGAGGAAGTACGATCATGGGAATTCGAATCTATAAACCGACAAGTGCCGGCCGGCGAAATGCCTCGGTCAGTGACTTTGCGGATATTACTGACAAGAAGAAGAAGCCCGAAAAAACCCTCTTAGTGCGTTTGAAGAAGCACGGCGGGCGGAACAATCAGGGCAAGATCACCGCACGTCATCGTGGGGGCGGGCATCGCAAGATGTACCGTATCATCGATTTCAAGCGGCGCAAGGATGATATGACGGCAACGGTGATTTCGGTCGAATATGATCCGAACCGTTCCGCCCGCATCGCCCTGCTTGAGTACACAGATGGCGAAAAGAGATATATTCTGGCTCCATTGGGTCTGAAAGCGGGTGCCAAGCTGGAAAGTGGCCCCAATGCAGAGCCCAAGATGGGGAACTGTCTGCCACTCGCAAATGTTCCTCCTGGAACTCAGGTTCACAATATTGAAATGCAGCCTGGCCGCGGAGCTCAGCTCTGTCGAAGTGCCGGTGCTGGTGCGGTCATGAATGCCACCGAAGGATCGTGGGCTCAGATTACACTTCCCTCTGGTGAAGTACGTCGACTCCCCAGTTCCTGCCGGGCAACGATTGGCCAGATTGGAAACACAGATCACGACAAAGTCGTGATTGGAAAAGCCGGGCGGAAACGCTGGATGGGGCGACGTCCCCATGTTCGCGGAACCGCAATGAACCCGGTGGCCCACCCGATGGGTGGTGGTGAAGGAAAAAACTCTGGTGGACGACATCCCTGTAGTCCAACCGGCAAGTTGTCCAAGGGGGGGCGTACCCGCAAGCGAAGAAAGTCTTCAACAAAGGCTATTATTCGTCGCCGTCGTTCTCGTCGTTATGGTCAGCTGAAGTAATCGAACCAAACAGGGAGCATGTGCTCCACAGTTATTACAGATTGCAGATTTGAGGCACAATCATGGGACGTTCCCTGAAAAAAGGTCCTTATGTGGACCACAACCTGTTGGACAAAATTGCCCGTCTGGATGAAGCCGGGCAGAAGAATCCGATCAAAACCTGGGCACGCGGTTCCACGATCGCGCCAGAATTCATCGGCCATACTTTTCTGGTTCACAACGGGCGAGCCCATATCAGTGTTTATGTGACCGAGGAAATGGTTGGTCACAAACTCGGTGAATTTGCACTTACACGGACCTTTCGGGGTCACGGAGCCAAGGGAAAACGATAAGCAGGTTGAGTCCGGATTTGTGATAGACCGGATCATCTGTGGAATGTTGTTGGGATAGAGTCACATGTCAAAAATCAGAGCAACACATCGATTTGCCCGGATTTCGCCGACCAAAGTTCGTCACTTTGCCCGGCTGATCCAGGGAATGACTGCCGCTCAGGGGCTTGAGCAGTTGCGTTATATGCCCAATCGTGGCGCCAAGATGCTGGAAAAGGTTCTCAAAAGCGCTGTGGCTAATGCAGAAGATCGTGGTGCCCGTTATCCTGCGGGTCTCCTGATTGCAGAGGCACGCGTGGACATGGGGCCCAGTTTCAAGCGGGTCTGGCCACGCGGCCGTGGTCGAGCAGATATGCTCCAGAAGAAAATGGCACATATTCACGTGGCACTGGATGCCCCGGAGATTTCGTAATCCTCATTCGGCCTCCCGAATATCGGGCAGGCATTGTTTGTGAGAAACAGGTTCACAGATGGGACAAAAAACACGTCCAACCGGCTTTCGGGTCGGCATTGTCGAAGACTGGCGGAGTCGCTGGTATGCCTCAAATCGGGAATTTGGCACCCTTCTGGTGGAAGATGCCAAAATCCGGAAATTTGTGAAATCCAAATATGGGGCCGCCGGAATTGACAAGATCGAGATCGAGCGGACGCGCGATCATGTGAATGTCAATTTGTACTCGGCTCGTCCAGGTGTGATCATCGGACGTAAAGGTCAGGAAATTGATCGACTGAAGGCTGAGCTGGAAGAACTGACCGGCCGCCGGATGGAAATCAAGATTATTGAGCTGAGCAATGCTTCCAAGTGTGCGATTCTTGTCGCCGAAGACATTGCCCAGCAGCTCCAGAAACGCGGAAGCTTTCGACGAGCATTGAAGCGTGCCCTCGACCAGGTGATGGAAGCGGGTGCATACGGTGTGAAAATTGAGCTGGCCGGGCGCCTGGGTGGTGCCGAGATGTCCAGAAAAGAGAAGGGGATTCGGGGTTCGATTCCACTTTCGACTCTGCAGCGTCATGTCGACTACGGTTACACTACTGCGTTGACGGCTCAGGGAATTATCGGAATTAAAGTGTGGATCGACCGCGGTAATTATTCAGACGAGGAGTCAAACAATGGCGCTGATGCCCAAACGGGTCAAGCATCGAAAAAGCCAAAGAGGTCGCATAAAAGGTAATGCCACCCGTGGCAATACCCTGGCTTTCGGTGACTGGGGTCTGCAGGCACTTGAGCCGGGGACCATCACTGGAAAAACCATCGAAGCGTGTCGTATTGCAGCCATGCAATACATCCGTGGCCAGGGTAAACTGTATATTCGTGTCTTCCCGCACAAACCTGTTACTGCCCGCCCGCTCGAAACGCGAATGGGTAAAGGTAAAGGGGAGCCGGATCGATGGGTGGCTGTGATTAAACCGGGAACGGTCCTGTTCGAGATTTCTGGTGCTTCTCATGAAGCTGCCAAGGACTGTTTTGCCCGCGTGGCTCATAAGCTGCCGATGAAGGTACGTCTCTTGACGCGCCAACAGGGGATTCACTGATTAGTATGTGGTGGGAAGCCAAATGGTTTCCACTTTGGAGTAAGTCATGTCAAATGCTGCCGATTTGCGTGGTCAGAGCGACGAACAGCTGATGTTTTCGCTCAAAGAGGCCCAGAAGCAACTGTTTCAGTTGCAGTTTCAGGCTGCCACGGAAAAATTGGATACACCGAGCAAGAAGCGGGAATACCGTCGCGAAATTGCCCGGATCAAGACTTTGCAGAACGAGCGGAAGATTGCCGCTGCCGGAAAATAGTACGGCAAACGATAAGAGCCGGGATTGCCATTGTGGGTGTCCCAGACAAACATTATCCGATCCACCTGATCGGTCCCAAACGCCTCAAGAGGCAAGCCTGGTATGAAAAAGAAGCTGATTGGCATTGTGGCCAGCGACAAGATGAACAAAACCCGCCGTGTGGAAGTCCGCCGGCTGTTTGCCCATCCCCGTTACGGTAAAATTGTGAGCCGACGGACCGTTTGCCATGTGCATGATGAAAACAACGAATCCAAAGTGGGGGATCGAGTCGAGATTATTGAATCCCGTCCGCTGTCACGGTTGAAGCGTTGGGAACTGGTTCGCATTGTGGAAACGGCCACAGATCCGATGGCTGGAATTCACGACGGGAACTCTCACTAAACAGCAGTGGCTGGTTCAGCCGGTTTGGACTCATTGACTGGATTTCATTCGCGATCACAGCGCGGTTCTAGAAGTTGAAGAGTGTATCATGATTCAGATGCAGACGGTTCTCGATGTTGCAGATAACACCGGTGCCAAAGTTGCCCGCTGTATCCGCGTCCTGGGAGGAACCGGACGACGTACAGCCAATGTTGGTGACATTATCATTGTCAGCATCCAGAAGACTTTGCCCGGTAGCCCGGTTAAAAAAGGCCAGGTTGCCCGAGCAGTCATTGTGCGGACCAAAAAGAAGCGTCGTCGGGAAGATGGTTCCTATATTCGCTTCGACAAAAACGCAGTCGTGCTGGTTGACAAGGACGGAAACCCACGCGGTACACGTATCTTCGGAGCAGTTGCCCGTGAGTTGCGTGACAACCGATTTATGAAAATTGTTTCCCTGGCTCGCGAAGTGTTCTAGTCGGGATCAGGTACAGGCGGATTCTTCTGAATATAGTCAGAATCGAAACAGGGATTCTGAGACGGGAAGTGAGAGGGCACTGATGAAAATCAAAAAGGGGGATACCGTCGTTGTCACCCAGGGAGATGATGCTTCCAAGGCACCACGTCATGTGACGCAGGTACTGGACGGTGGCAAGAAAGTTGTCATCCAGGGCGTAAACCAGGTTTACAAGCACGTGCGGAAAGGCCATCCCAAGTCTCCTGCAGGTGGTCGTCTGCTGCTTGAAATGCCCATTCCCAGCAGCCGCGTAATGTACCACTGTAACTCCTGCTCACAGGCGACTCGTCTGGGGTATCGTTACACAGGCGATGGTACCAAGGAGCGGTACTGCAAGAAGTGTTCGGCAAGCTGTGGAACCGTGAGTCCAAGCCGCGAGTCCTACTCTTCGAAATAGTTTAAATAATCAGTGAGACTGACAGGCAAGAGTTTGTCTCTGTCGCTCCGGTCACTGACAGTGACAATAGCTTGAATCTGATGACAATGAGTGGGGTTTTCACCCCAACATGAACAGGAGTGGTCAATCGTGGCCCGTTTACTTGAAAAGTATCGCAGCGAAATCATTCCCGCTTTACAGCAGGAACTGGGCCGTAAGAACGTCCACTCGCTTCCGCACATTGAAAAAATCGTGTTGAACATGGGTCTGGGAAAAGCCGTGCAGGATCGCAAGCGACTGGAAGAGGCGCTTGAGCACATGGCTGTCATTGCCGGCCAGAAGCCGCAGATTACCCGAGCCAAAAAGTCCGTCGCCGGTTTCAAACTGCGTGAAGGAATGGAGATTGGCTGCAGCGTGACATTGCGTGGCTTGCGGATGTACGAGTTTCTCGATCGTCTGATCACACTCGCTCTGCCCCGAGTTCGCGACTTTCGGGGTGTGAAGCCGAATGCATTTGACGGAAATGGAAACTACAGCCTCGGGCTTTCCGAGCAAATGGTGTTTCCCGAAGTTGATGCCGATAATGCCAAGTTCACCCAGGGGATGAACATCACCATTGTCACATCTGCCAAAAATAATGATGAAGCCAAAACGCTCCTGACGAAATTCGGATTTCCATTCCGTAAGCCAGGCACGACAGGCCGGTAATCGATAAGATACAAGAACAGGTGGTCCTGGTGACCGCTAGTGTGTGGTGTCCAGAGGACACCGTCGTCTGTTTCCAGTAGATTTCATTTTCTGAGGATTCCGCAACCATGATGACTGATCCGGTTGCTGACATGTTGACCCGCATTCGCAATGCGATCGCGATTGAGCGTCAAGTTGTTGACATTCCCACTTCCCGTCTCAAACGCGGGATCGCAGATGTGCTGAAGCGTGAAGGCTACATCTGGGATTTCGAAGAAATTGAACAGGCTCCCCAGGGAGTCCTGCGTTTGCGGTTGAAGTATGGTCCGAATGGCGAGCGGGTCATTCAGAAAATCACTCGAACCAGTAAACCGGGTCGACGGATTTATTCCAGCATGAAAAGCACCCCAACCATTAAACAGGGAATGGGGATTACGATTCTCTCCACCAACCAGGGCGTGTTGAGTAATCGGGAAGCGAAGGCAAAAGGTGTTGGCGGAGAAATTCTCTGCACGATCTGGTAAAACCCACCGGTCATCAGCGAGAAATCTCGCGAATTTGAAGTTGCGAAGGTCAAAGTGACATGTCACGAATTGGAAACAAACCGATTGCGATTCCCGACAAGGTTGAGGTTTCGCTCAAAGGTCGAACGGTAACCGTCAAGGGGCCAGTCGGCACACTGACTCTGGATCATCATCCCGGAGTGACAGTTGCCATCGAGCAGGATCCTGCGCAGATTGTGGTCTCTCGTCCGGATGATGCCCGTCAAAGCCGTGCTCTGCATGGATTGACCCGCAGCCTGCTGAACAACATGGTGACTGGAGTTGTCACCCCATTTGAAAAACGTCTGGAAGTGGTGGGGGTCGGTTACAATGCCTCCATGCAGGGAGCAAAACTGGCTCTGCAGGTTGGATTTGCCAATACAATCACCCTACCGATTCCGCCAGGTGTAACCTGCGAGTTGCCTTCCGGTACCCTGATTATTCTGAAGAGCCCGGACAAGCATGCTGTCGGACAGTTTGCCGCCAACATCCGCCAGGTTCGTCCACCTGAACCCTACAAGGGAAAAGGTGTTCGTTACCAGGGCGAGCAAATCCGCCGCAAAGCAGGAAAAGCCTTCGCGAAGTAATTATCTACGGGCTGTTTCGGTTCGCGAATCGGCTCACAATCGGGTATGATTTGAAAATCATTTTGTGTCATTGAAGCAGTTGGCGGTTTTAAGATGAAAATTCAAAAGCGAGTCATCAAGAGGCGGGTTCGACGCGGGTTTCGGGTGCGAAATCGCATCCGTTCCATTGGTCACCTGCGTCTGTCTGTGTTTCGCAGCAATCGACACATGTATGCCCAGATTATCGATGATAATAAAGGGGTCACTCTGGCCTCGGCCAGTACGATGGAGCCAGCTGTTGCTGGACCCACCAAGTATGCGGGAAATGTTGATGCCGCTGTCAAGGTTGGTCGTCTGATTGCAGAGCGTGCCAAAGAGAAGGGGATTAAAGAAGTCGCCTTCGATCGGGGAAGTTACAAATACCACGGCCGGGTGAAAGCACTGGCCGATGCCGCTCGGGAAGGCGGATTGGAATTCTAGAACAACTGATCGTGTCCGCAGCCTTCCATTGAGCTGAAGACCATTCATAAATTTCGGGAGTGTTTTTGTGGCTACAGAATCCAAATCTGATACGCAGGAAGAAGTCGTTCAAATTCGACGCTGTGCCTGCGTCGTCAAAGGCGGACGTCGTTTCAGCTTTGCAGCAATGGTTGTTGTCGGCAATCAGAATGGCGAAGTCGGCTGGGGATATGGAAAAGGGAATGAAGTTCCCAATGCCGTTGAAAAAGCTGTGAAAGACGCTTCCAAGCACAAGATTCGCGTGAATTTCAACGGAGCAACCATCCCTCACGAAGTGGAAGGCCGCTTCGGTTCCGCTCGCGTGCTGCTGCTGCCAGCCAACCCTGGTACCGGCATTATCGCCGGTTCTTCGGTCCGGGCAGTGGTTGAGTCAGCTGGTGCCAAAGACATTCTGACCAAGGTTCGAGGATCAACCAACCCGATCAATGTTGTCAAAGCAACTTTCGATGCATTGTCCAAGTTGCGAAACCGGGAAGACTTTGCCCGCCTGCGTGGCGTGGAAGTCTAAGCCTGATTATTCCAGGCAGTCATTCAATACTGCCATTCTCCATATCGTCTGAGCGAGCCGTTGTTGCGGCGAAAAAAGTAAAGAGTGAAGACATGATTATTGATGATGTCCATCGTGGCATAACAAAAAACAAGAAGCGGAAACGGGTTGGCCGCGGAATTGGTTCCGGCCACGGAAAAACCTGTGGACGCGGTCACAAGGGATATGGCAGCCGTCGTGGTTCCAGCACCCGTCGCAGCTTTGAAGGGGGCCAGACTCCCATCTTCATGCGAGTGGCCAAGCGGGGCTTCAACAATGCAGCATTCGCTGACAAGGTTGTGATCGTCAATCTGAAGGACCTGGAAAAGAATTTTCAGGACAATGAAGAAGTGACGCCAGAAACCCTGAACAAAAAAGGCTTGATTCACGGTCGTTATGATGCTGTCAAGCTGCTTGGCAATGGCGAGTTGACCAAGAAGCTGACCGTTCGTCTCCACCGATATTCCAATTCCGCAGAACAGGCTGTGACTGCAGCTGGCGGAAAAGTGGAGCACATTGTGGCGTTCAATGCGAAGAGCGAAGAAGCGTAAGGCTTCCTTCAGAATTCAAATGAAATCAGCCTTCCTTCGTGGAAGGCTTTTTTCATGGAAAAACATTGCCGTCAGTTTGTGCGGATACTGGAACATTGGTTCGGGCAGGAGGATTTCCTCGAATCTGGCCAGACACAGCGGAATTCCCTGAAATTCCGTTTGTCAAGCTTGCCAAAAAGGACTCCATCCGCGAAAACTCTGCTACTCAGAACTGAATGAAGATGCTACAACGGGCAAATTAGCGAAAATCTGCGGGAAAATTTCACAGGGACGTCTGGCTTGGAGGCCAAAGTTCCAGAGAATTCTTTCAACAGGACAGTCTCATTTCGGCCAGTTCAGGCTGAAATCAGAAAATCGAGCGGGATTTTGTTGATTGACTGTCCGTTGTTATGGCGGGCTCTTATTGAGCCTGCAGCACAGTATGAACAATGCGGAATCAGATTCCGCCTGAATGTATTGAAAACAGACTACATCGACTTCTCTCATCGTTCCAGTTTAGAGACTGGCAGGGTGAGCCAGCACAGCAGGGATCAGAGCAATGCTCGGAAAGTTCATCATCATGTTCCGCATACCCGAGTTGCGGAACAAAATCTTACTGACGATTGGACTGTTGGCCGTTTATCGGCTAGGTTTCTGGATTCCGCTGCCATTTATTGACCAGGATCTGTTTCGGAGTCAGATGGAACGCCTGCAGCAGGGTGGTTCCGGCTTTGGTCAGGTGATCCAGATGGTCTCGCTGTTCTCCGCTTCCAATCTGGGGAACTCAACGATCTTCGGACTGGGGATCATGCCTTACATTTCGGCATCGATCATATTTCAGCTGATGGGGTCGGTCTACCCTCCACTCGAACAGTTGCAGAAGGAAGGGGAATCGGGCCGCAAAAAAATCAATGAATACACCCGTTATGCCACGGTTGTGATCTGTCTGCTGCAGAGCTTTTTCTGGATTCGGGCCATTTCTGGTGGTTTTGGTTCCGACAGTGCGGGGTTGATTATCCCGGAATACGACTGGTGGTTCTGCCATATGATCGGAGCGTTGATCATGACGGCAGGGACCATTTTTCTGATGTGGCTGGGTGAGCAGATCGACGAGTATGGTGTCGGGAACGGAATCAGTCTGCTGATTATGGCCGGGATTCTGGCCCAGATGCCGACTTCCATGTGGGACTTCCTGCAGCCAGCTCTCAAAGACGGGATTCGTGCGGGGACTCAAACCGGCATTGACCGGCTGATCCTGCTGGTTGGCCTGTTTATTGGTGTTGTGGTGGGTGTGATTGCCATGACTCAGGGCCAGCGCCGGATTCCAATTCAAAGTGCCAAGCATGTGCGGGGACGCCGGGTTGCAGGTGGTCAACGGCAGTATCTGCCACTGAAAGTCAACCAGGCTGGGGTGATGCCCATTATTTTCGCTTCCAGCCTACTGATGTTCCCTTACTTCCTGTTCTCTCAGGCATCGGCCATTTTCTCGGATTCGCTCACGCTGCGGACACTTGCTGATGCATTCGGGCAGGGTCGGGGCTTTATCTACAACGCCTGCTACATCGGGTTGATTTACTTCTTCTGCTACTTCTGGACAGCGATCACGTTTAACCCGAAAGATATGGCCAACAATCTGAAAGATTATGGCAGCTTCATACCGGGGTATCGTCCGGGAACCCGGACTGCGACGTACCTGGAGCAGGTGATGGTGCGTATTACGTTTGTCGGGGCAGGTTTCCTGGCCATCGTGGCAATCATTCCCACCATTGTTGCCCGGTGGATGAATATCCCCTTCATGCTGGCCAGTTTTTACGGAGGAACCGGGTTGCTGATCGTGGTGTCTGTGGCACTGGATCTGGTTCAGAAAATTGACAGTCACCTGGTGATGAGAAACTACACCGGGATGCTGGAATCGGATGATGTTTAAGCAGCCAGTTGGTGAAACAGGCAGGTTATCAGGAAGGATGAAAGTTTGATCGTTCTGAAAAGTGCACGCGAGATTGAAAAAATGCG
Organism: Planctomycetaceae bacterium; assembly: GCA_020426065.1. Taxonomy (GTDB): domain Bacteria; phylum Planctomycetota; class Planctomycetia; order Planctomycetales; family Planctomycetaceae; genus Rubinisphaera. Next base: position 12,769 of record JAGQQT010000038.1, read on the forward strand.
TGCGGCAGGCCTGCTTGTTTCTGAAGCTCATGCCTTGATTTCCCGGATGATCAGGCCGGGGATCAAAACCGCTGAGATCGACCTGGCGGTGGAGAAGCTGTTTGAGGAGCGAGGTGCAATCCCCTTGTTCAAGGGAGTTCCTGGCCCTGTCCCGTTTCCATCTGTTTGCTGCATTTCCGTGAATGAGGAAATCGTTCACGGAATTCCGGGTAAGCGGAAACTGGTTTCCGGTGATATTGTCAGTGTTGATACGGGTTGCAAGCTGAATGGCTGGTGCGGGGATTCTGCCTGGACCTATCCGGTAGGCGAGGTCAGCGAAGAAAAGCGGAAGCTGCTCGATGTTGGTGAAAAGGTTCTGGATCTGGCCATCGAGTTAATGGGGCAGTGCCGCTGGTGGAGTGAAGTGGCAACCCAGATGGATGAGTACGTCAGGGCAAATGGTTTCAGTTCCGTCGAGGATTTCGTCGGGCATGGGATCGGCCGGGAGATGCATGAAGATCCCCAGGTTCCCCATTACTGCGACAAGGAAACTCTCGATTCGGATTTCGAGTTGAAGCCTGGTCTCGTGATTGCAGTTGAGCCGATGGTTAATGCCGGAACAAAACGGTTAGCCCTGGCCAATGATCATTGGACGGTTTATACGCGGGACCGAAAGCCGAGTGTTCATTTTGAGCACACTGTCGCGCTGACTGCTGAGGGGCCAGTGATCCTGACTCCCCGACCGGGTCGTTATGAACTGGGGACGGCAACGGCCTGATGAGCCTGGAAAAGTGGTGAAGTGGGGTTTCCAGCCGGGAAATCCGGAGGAAATCAGGCCGGCGGGTTCGGAATCGATGTTGGGCTGGAGGGTGGGTTTCAGGCTTGAATTTTCTGGTTCAACCTGGGCGAAAAGAGGATTTTTGGTTTTCCCTGCTGGTTGGCTTGTCAGCACGAGGCAGTGTGGATTATACTCCTCCGTTCCAAAATCGAACAGAACTGGTGCTAGCGTTACGGACTGTCCGGAAACTCTTGATTGGTAACGGGATACAGTCATTTCTCTTCCTCAGGCAGGTGTGCCGGGAAGTGAAACAGAAGATCAACGCAGGAACGATTTCGGGGACTGCCAGCTGGGTGGTCAGTAAGTGAAGTGATAATCTGCTGATTCTTCAGTGGGTTTGGAATAACAGGCAGAGTCAAATCGCGGACACACAGTCCGGCAATTCTGTGAGGAAAGTGTTGTCGTCATGAAAGTTCGGGCGAGTGTTAAGCGGATTTGCGAGAACTGTAAAGTGGTTCGCCGTAAAGGTCGCGTTTATGTGATCTGCTCCAGCAATCCCAAGCACAAGCAGCGTCAGGGCTAAGCTCTGTAGTTGTGCCGGTGTTGTCGGTGAAAGTAGAGCCGGGATATCCGGTTTGAATAAAACATTCTTTGAGAATTATTTCGTAGTTCAGGCAGGGGAGCCGTAAGAGTATGCCTCGCGTACAAGGTGTCGACATTCCGAATAACAAGGCTGCGTATATTTCGTTGA